>NZ_CAXAOQ010000003.1:0-234358 GCF_963970575.1 Pseudomonas sp. EA_65y_Pfl2_P74 | reverse complement strand
TTATACCGGGTCACGCCACGTAGCGCGGCGTCAAAACCTGATGAGGGCGGTTGCGCCAGAGGTCGAAACCGTCGAGCAGCCAGTTCAGTTCCTGGACGCTCAACACAATGGCCTCGTCGGTTACATCAGGCGATGTTTTAAAGCGCTCGGATTCGAGGCGCTTGAGCCAAAGGCAAAAGCCGTTGCGCTCCCAATACAAAATCTTCACCCGGTTGCGGGATTTGTTGAGGAAGACAAAAAGCACCGGGTCAAACACCGCGACCTTGAGGTCCAGTTCGACCAGAGCGGCGAGGCCGTCGATGGATTTTCGCAAGTCCACGGGTTTGGGGTAGAGGTACACTTTTTCAACTTTGGCGTCGGGTCGCATCATGGCGGGGCTGGCTCCGGAGAAAAACGGGAGCACAGCATCCGGCGTCAGGGGAGTGCTTTGAATGTGTAGTTCATGGAGCGGTTACAGCCCAATAACCACAGTAACTCCCTTCGTCACCTTGTTTGTGCGAATCATGCCATGGAGCTTGCTTGAATGCCGGATACCAACTTTCGCAGTATCTTTTTAATAGATTTGAGGCTTCGTCTTTATCTTCTTCGTAGATGGCTAGGACGAGGGGGGTGTAGATGTCGTGTGCAAGATGGTTCTGAGACTATGTCCAAGTGTGTTTTTGCTCTTTTGCATTCTTCGCTCAGCGCCGGAAAATTAGCGCCGAGCGAACGGTAGAGCAGCTTATTCTTCGCCAGACCAATACCAGATCGTGTCGCCCCAAGCAGAATTATCAAACTTTGGCATGATTTCTCCTTGGTTGAAGTAACGGCGAGAATCCTTTTGAGCGGGAGTGAACCAAAAGCCTGACTTTATGCACGGTTTTCCCGCATCCACTCGAGATGTTTGTGAGGAGCTTGATGATTGATAGTTTCTAGCGTATTCGACTAGATCTTTAGGGTAGACCATATGACTGATCTTGCGATCATCTATTCCGTAAAGAAATGCGACAGCAGCGGCTTCGAAAGCCCAATACCCAACATAGTTTCCATCATCATCTTCTATGTCTAAGTGGCTATCATGCCAGTTGGTTTGTAGTTTTCCGAAAGCGGGGTACCATTCTTTACAGTATTCAAGTAGCAGGTCGCTCGCTTCGTTTTCGTCATCAGCGTAAATTGCTTTCACTAGCGGCGAATAAAGTTCGTGATACCATTCATCAAGATCTGACCGGCCAGGAAGAATTTTGCGCAGAAGATCTTCGTATAAAGTATCTTCGTGTGCATATCCTGCGCGATCAATTAAGTTAACAAAGCGGATAAGCAAATCTGTTTGATGCAGCAATATACACAGGCTGATAACTTGGACGCACTCTTCGTATTGCTCAGGCCAATCATCTATTGCTAATGGTGAAATGTCAGGTTCGCCGTCTTCCAAAGCTAAAGCATTCTGATAGATTTCATAGCAAGTTATAAGCTTTTCTAGCCTTGGGAGTAGTGTTTCTATTGGTTCCCCTGCGGTATAGCTTATCAGTAGTGCATTGAATGCAGATTCTTTAAAGTAGCCTGTGCGAAGAGCCTTTTCCTGCGCAGGGTTATCTGCCTGCATGGTTTCATTTTTCCAGCGGGATTCTGTTTCGTCATAAAGTTTTATGGATTTTTGATAGTAAGAGTCGAAAATTAATTTTTGGCGTCTGTTCATGCTGGTATTCTAGCCTCTTCTTTTAATACGTCCAAATTCCCATATTTTTTTCGTAATGAGGCTAATCGTTTATTAACGGCCTCTCTTACTTCTTCCTCGCCATAATGAAACCCGTCGTGATCGCGGTGAGTTTCTTCATGTGAATTTGCCAGCTGAGCGTCGGCATGCGCTTTGGGGCTGAGGCTCTTATGATAAAGAGGAGTAAAAAATAAGTGGCGACTATAGGACTTCATGATGCTTTCTCGTAGTTCAATATTTTTTATCGCCAATGGTAGCTTTGATGTTATCCATGCGCGACTCATCTGAACTATGTGCTTCTTTGACTTTTCATCTGTTTTTTTATTTTTTTTGCCACTCGGAGTGTTCTTGTCGTTAGTAGCTTTCGCATTGTCACTTGAGGTTTTTCCGCCTGATTTACCTCCGGCTTTTCCGCCAGCTTTTCCACCTGCCTTTTGTTTAGCGGGTTTATTCTGATCTGCGTCATCCGTAATCGGTTCGAGAAGTTCAGAAGGATCCAGAACCCCGGAAAGTCCTAGCTTGGAAGCAATTTTTGGTTTTGAACCCTCAATTTTTTGAAGAAACTTAGGCGCGTCTTCCCGCTTGCTAGCTTTCGCTTCAACTATAGCGAATTTTTTATTATTGTTTGTACTTGGATTCGCTCGCCAGATGGAGTCGATTCCGGTTCCATTTGCCCCATCTGTAAGTTTGTATAGAACATGTCTAGCTTTGGGGTTGCCACCTTTTGACAACTTTCCAAGCGTATCGCCGTTCGGTTTCCCGTCCAGCCATTTGCCTTCTGAACCTTTATCATGACCGTCCCACTTTTTTCCCCAGCCAAATTTCTCTGCGCATATATAGTCTGCGATGTGCTCTCCGCACACACCTAAGCCCTCGTTGAGGATGTCTGCGGTGGCAACGGCTAGCTTCGTGTTAGCAGGCTGGTTAGAGTGAGCGGAACTTGGACCGTCTTTGCCATTTTTTGCTACGGTCGCGTCCTTGCCAGCAGGTTTTTCTACCCTCTTGGGGTGGGTAGATCCTGAAGATAATGCGGAACTATTGCGTTGCATCCCTTTCCATTTTGTTAAGCGCCTTTCCACAATGCCGATCATTTCTGGCATGTTGTCGCGAGCGGTCGCGAGTACGGTGACAACTGCGGATTGAGTCCAGTTGGGCAGGCTTTGGAAAGCTGAAGAACCTTTTACTGCGCTAATGATGTCGTCAAGCTCACCTCGGAGCTTCGACGCGTTGAATACTTCTTTTAGCAACTCCTCCGGACTTGTTTTGATACCACACTCTTGTAATACAAAACGCAACAAATCAAATAGAACCGGGGCATAACGCTGAGGATCTTTATTGACTATGCGCATGCTTTTTTTCAGACCATCACCTGGTCCAGGAATCCAGCCGATAACTGCAAGGAGCAAATCAAATTTTGCTTCATCTTTACCGTCTGCAGTTTCCGCATTGTAGAGGACGATAGAGGACTCTACTGTGTCGTACGCGTCGATCGCTTGACCTAGAAAGGGTACGGCTCCTAAGGCAATACCCTTCGCAAGTTCGACTGCTGCCTCTTTATAAGCTGCTGTACGGTCTTCAGTTTGCGCTTCTTCACTCATGTCAGCCTCCCTGCGGCTTTCTCCACTAGTGCTTGTAAATCAACGTTGTCTGGATCGAGTCCAAGTTTTCGGATGTCCTCATTGACCTTTGCATCGCTACTTTGGACGATTTTCACTGGTTCGCGATCAAAAGGCCGCGGATCTTCGCCGTAATAGACTTTGGCCGGTCCTTTCGGCACGTCTTCCAACCGGGCGAAGCCGTCATCGTCCAGCACGCCTTCGCGGGTCGAGCCATCGGCGAAATCAACGCGATAAGACGCGCCCGGCACCGGTTCCAGATTGTCGTAGTGCAAATTCAACTCAAGCCACGTCGGGTTGGCCTTGGCTTTTTCCATCAGCCTTCCGGCGATGTCTGCCGCTGCCAACCCCGGAATCAACGGCACCAAAATCCCGATCCCGGTGCCCACGCCAGGCGCGCCGCCGGTATTGACCTTCACTTCAGCGCCGCTGATGGTCACGCCGCCGGCGTCGACCTTGACGAAACTGCCGCCAGCCTTGGCGGTGAGTTCCATGCCGGCGTCTACCACGACCTTGTCGCCGGCGTGGTAGTGGATTTCGCTGCCGGCTTCGACGAATTGAGCGGTGCCGATTTTTACGTGCTGGGTCACGCCGACGGTCAGGTGCTCGTCGGCGCGCATTTCGCTGATGCGGTCCAGATGGGTGATGCGGTGTTCTTCAACCTTGAATTCGCTCAGCGTATTGGCTTCGACGGTGTCGTGCCGTTCGTTGCCGATGCGGATCTTCTGGTCGTGCTCGATGTTTTCGTCCCAGTCGCGCTGGGCGTGGATGTAGATTTGCTCGACGCCTTTTTTGTCTTCGATGCGGAATTCGTTGTAGCCCTTGCCGCCCGGGGAGCTGAGGGTTTTGAAGGTGCTGCGGGTCTTGTTGGCCGGCAGGTCGTAGGGGACGACGTTTTCCTTGTGGTACAGGCAACCGGTGACCAGCGGCTGGTCGGGATCGCCTTCGAGGAAGGTGACGAGGACTTCCATGCCGATGCGCGGGATGGCGAGGCCGCCGTAGGCGCTGCCGGCCCAGCCGCTGGCGACGCGCATCCAGCAGGTGGTTTTGTCGTCGGCCTGGCCGTCGCGGTCCCAGTGGAACTGGACTTTGATGCGGCCGTACTGGTCGCAGTGGATTTCTTCGCCGAACGGGCCGGTGACGATGGCGGTCTGGCTGCCGAGGACTTTGGGTTTCGGGTGTTCGAGGGCAGGGCGGTAGTGCGCGTCCCACGGTGTGGCGAGGAAGCTGTTGCGGTAGCCCTGGTGGAAATCGCTTTTGTTGTCGGTGACGTCGCTGGTGACGTTTTCGCCGAGCACTTGCGGTTGTTTGCCTTCGTGGAAGACTTCGAGCAGCAACCACATATCGTTCCACTCGGCGCGCGGGTGTTCGGCGAGGGTGAGGAAGTGGCCGCTGGTGAGGGTCGGTTCGTCACCTTTGCCTTCGGCGAGTTTGTAGTCGCTGCGATGGCGTTCCAGTGCGCGGGTCGAGAGGTGCTTGCCGCGCTCGCGGGTAGTGAAGCGGCCGGGGTAATCGTAGTCTTCGAGGTCCGGGGCGAAGGGGCTGGTTGCCGTGCCTTCGGGGAGGATCTGCGGCTTTTCGAAGTCGTAGTCGCGGCGGCTGACGCGAGTGGTGCGGGTTTCCAGGCGCAGGTTGAAGCGCTTGATCACCGGTTTGTCAGCGCTCATGCCGGAGTCTTGCTGGTAGCTCACGGCTTTAAGTTTGCGAAACACCGTCTGGTCGTCGCCGAACACCAGTTTGTGGCCGCTACTGCTGTGCTGGAAGTGGAAGTGAATGCCTTCCTCTTCGCACAGGCGCTGGATGAAGTGCAGGTCTGATTCGTCGTACTGCACGCAGTAGTCACGCTCGGGGTACTCGGCGCCGAGCTGGAAGCTGTAGGCGTTGGCGAGGATGCCGCGATCTTCCAGCACCTGAGCGATGATCTTCGGCACTGTGAGTTGCTGAAAGATCTGCTGGTCGTGGTTGTGGCGCAGGTAGGCCAGTTGCGGCACCAGACTGATGCTGTATCGGGTCAGGGTTTTGCCGGAATCGCCTTGCTCGATGCGGTACACCAGGCCGTGGATCTTGCCTTCGCCGGTGGCGCCAAAGGTCAGCACACCGGGCTTGTGCAGCAGCTCTTCGAGCTTCAGATCGGGGCGGGCGCTGACCAGTTCGAGGTCAAAACGGAACGGTTCGTTGAGGGCTTCGCGACCGGTGAAGCTGAGGACTTGCAGGTCGGCGTTGGCGCCTTCAAGCGTGAGGGTGATGTGGGTTGCGTTGGCGTCCAGCATGCCTAGAGTTCCGTCCGTTGAATAAGCAGGTGACGGATGATGTCGGATTAGGCTGACTCGTTCAAGGCGCAAATGCCGTAGTGAGGGGCGTGGCAGCGTATGGGGGAAACCCTTAGCTGGGCCATTTGGCCTAATGAAATCGGGCGTTTTAGCCGATATGCCCGCGACGGTTACGCGTATTCAACTGACCGGGCGCATGAGAATTACCAGTCAGTTTCAGACTAGAGTTGCCTGTAGCACGTCAAAGCCATCGGCCATCAACCATGTTCAACGGTGCAATGCTGACGTCCAACGAAGTGAAAGATCTGACCCTCGTGGTGTCGCGACGGGACAAGTACACCGCGCGTGTTAAAGGCCGATGTACGTCTGATCAAAAGTGCCGACAGCGGCGCCGAAAGAGTCGGTTCCATCGACGGCCACACGCTCAGTGGCGGTTGGCCGCGCATGAACGACGACAACTCGATGCCTTACTTCGATGGCAGCAACCCGTATCTGGTCAACTGTGTGCAGGTCAACGACTTACCGCACCCGATACGAGAAGTTTGCCTGGGATGTGGATGAGACCCGGTTGATGGTGAGTTACAACTTTTGGGTGTTGTGAACCTCAGATTTGTAGTGTTTGATCCGGCGTTTTCGTGAGCAAGCCCCCACCCACAGGTTTCTCGGGTGTTCATAAACAGAGATCCTTGTGGGAGCGGGCTTGCTCGCGAAGGCGTTGTTACAGCCAATGCCAGAATCGGCTCCAGAACCCGCGATTCAAGTCCTCCTTGCAGCCGGCATATTGCTGGGCATACACATTCGAACGACTTTGCACCTTGCCCGCCGTGGCCATCAACCACGCCTTGCTGGCATAGGTTTTCTGCCGATAGCCACCCCAGCCTTCGTGGTAGTTGAGGTACTGGCCGTAGGCGTCGTATTTGTATACGCCGTTGATCGACGTGGTCTTGTCCATGTACCAGCCAACAAAATCGATAGCGTCATCAAAGTCCTCACGGTCGGCCCAGTTGCGGCCGGTGCTTTTCTGGTAGTCGGACCAGACTTCATCCTTGGCCTGGGCGTAGCCCGAGGCGGTCGACACCCGGCCCCACGGGATTACCCAGAGCAGGTATTTGCGCGGGGTCTTGGCGTCGTAGCGGTAGCCGGATTCCTGATACATGATGGCGAAGGGCACCTGGATCGGCACGCCCCAGCGTTTTTGCGTGACTTGCGCTGCGTCGTACCAATCACTTTTCTCGCGGAAGATCTCGCAGATGTTTTCTGGCGAACGGGGCGGCGAGGTGCCGCAACCCGTCAATAGCGCCGCGAGTATCAGTAGTCCAATCGTCTGCCCTGAATTCAAAAGCCGTTATCCCGTCTTGCGCGTAAAAAGGGCGACAGTCTACGCGCTCAGCTCAATTGGTGACGATAGGGTAAATCCGGACCGGTCTTGCTGCACGTCAGCGCCGCCGCTTGCACGGCAAACTTGAGCATCGCGTCAATCTGCTCGCGCGCAAGCTGTTGCACGCCGTCCACCGAATCCAGGCCTTGTTCGGTCAACCAAGTAATCAGCGCGGCCTGGAAGGTATCGCCGGCGCCAACGGTATCGGCGATCTTTACCGAACTGGCCGGCACCGACCATGCACCATGGACGCGGCTGAAGGCCGTCGCGCCGTCACCGCCCCGGGTCAGGAATACCACTTGGCAGCGATGCTCCAGCCAGCCTTCGATGACGCGCTGCGGGTCCTGCCCGGGGTACAGCAGGCTCAAGTCTTCATCGCTGACTTTGATCAGATCCGCCAGTTGCACCAGTGTGGCGATGCGTGCGCGCCACAGATCGATATTCGGCTCGGGATTGAGGCGCACGTTGGGGTCGAGCGTGATCAGGCGTTTGCCGCTTTCGCGCTGGACCAGGGCGAGCAGGGTGTCGGCAATCGGCTGCACCACCAGTGAGAACGAACCGACATGCAGGCCGCGCACCTCGGGGCCCAACGTCGGCAGGTGCGTCAGGCTCAGTTGCCGATCCGCGCAGCCTTCACCGCGAAAGCTGTAGTGCGGCGAGCCATTGGCTCCGATGGCGACCATCGCCAGGGTGGTCGGCGCGGCGAAGTCCACCAGATAGTCCGGTCGCACACCTTCCTCCTGCAACACTTGCTGCAAGCGGCGGCCGAGGTAGTCGGTGGACAGTCCGCCAAACAAGGCCGAATCCACGCCCAAGCGGCGCAAGCCGACGGCGACGTTGAACGGCGAGCCGCCGGCAATCGCCTTGAAATTCACTTTCGAGGCCAGACCGCTGGCATCGTTTTCGCTGAAGAAATCAAACAGGGCTTCGCCACACACCAAATACATAATTGTTAGCTCTTTATAGGATTGCGACATGTTGTTGATAGCGTTCATAGGCCTGCTGGAACGCTGTGACGTTGGTGGCAATCGGCAGGGTTTCACTGCTCAGGTCAAGCTTCACGCAGCGCTCGCACAGGTCGGCAAGTGTGTCTTCGTGGCCGTTCGACCATGATTTGCACCATGCCGCTTGAATCGCCGCGCCAAGGGCAGCGGCTTCGCTTTGTTCGGTGCAGATCACCGGGGTGTCCATGATGTCGGCGACGATCTGCCGCCACACGGCGCTTTTCGAGCCACCGCCGATCAGGCAAATGCTGCGGCTTTGTAAACCATTGTGCCGGAGCAAATCCAGTCCATAGCGCAGGCCGAACGTGGTGCCTTCGACGGCAGCGCGGCACAGATTGGCTTGGGTGAGGTTATCCAGCGTCAAGCCGTGCAGGCTGCCGGTGGCATGGGGCAGGGCGGGGACGCGTTCGCCGTTGAGGAACGGCAGCATGCTCACGCCCTCGGCGCCGATGGGCGCTTGCGCGACGAGCTCGTTGAACTGATCGAGATCGAGGTCGAACAACTCGCGGATGGCGCCGGTGGCGTTGGTCAGGTTCATGGTGCAGATCAGCGGCAACCAGCCACCGCTGGAGGAACAGAAGGTAGCGACCGAGGCATCCGGACTGACTTTCGGCACGTCGGCATAGGCATACACCGTACCGGAGGAACCCAGGCTCATGGTGATGGCGCCGGGCTGAATGTTGGCGGTGCCGATGGCGCCCATCATGTTGTCACCGCCGCCGCTGGAGATCAGTGCGTTGGGGTTCAGGCCCAGTTGTTCGGCGATGGCTGGGAGGAGGGTCCCCACCGCTTCGTGTGCGTCGATCAACTCCGGCAGCGCTGCTTGCAGGCGTCCGCTGGCGTCGATGTCGCGCAGCAGTTGCAAGTCCCACTGGCGGGTGCGTACGTTGAAATAACCGGTGCCCGAGGCGTCGCCGTATTCGCTGCACGCGCGGCCGGTAAGCCAGTAATTGAGGTAGTCGTGGGGCAGCAGAATTCGCGATATGCGCGCAAATACCGCCGGATGCTGTTCTTTGGTCCAAAGCAGTTTCGACACGGTGTAGCCCGGCGCGATGACCACGCCGAGGCGTTCCAGCGAGCCTTTCTCGCCGCCCAGATGGGTGAGCAGTCGATCATTTTCGGCGCTGCTTTCGGTGTCGCACCAGAGTTTGGCCGGGCGCAACACTTCGCCTTGATCGTCGAGCAATACCAAACCGTGTTGCTGGCCTGACACGCCAATGCCGAGAATCGACTGACCGTCGACATTCGCCGCCAAGAGTGCGCGGCGGGTGGCGAGGGCGAAGGCTTGCAGCCATTGCTGCGTGTCTTGCTCGCGGCGACCGTTGGCGCCGCTGATCATCGTGTGTGCGGCGGCGCCCTGGCCGAGGACTTGGCCGCTGGTGGCATCCAGGATGATTGCTTTGGTGCCTTGGGTGCCGCAGTCGATGCCCAGGAAGCGTTGTCGGGTTGTCACAGGAATGTCCTCAGGGTCTCAGGTCTGCCAGCAGGCTCGCCCCCACAAGGGCGCGCAGTTCAAAATGTGGGAGCGGGCTTGCTCGCGAGGGCGTCAGTCGTCTCACCGCTCGATTCAGGCCAGCACCCGTTCCAATGTTCGCGAAACACCCACTTCGCGCAAACTCTCGCAGCACCACTCGAACGCCGCGACAAACGCCGCCGAACGCGGGATCGCCGTGCCAAAAATCTCCTCGACCGCCAATAATCGCTGAGAGATCAACGCATCGTCCGCCACCAGCCCCTGACAAAACGCCGCGCGCGGATCTGGAATCGAATAGGTGTCGCCGTTCTCATCCATGCCCTTCAAATACAGGGCCCACGCAGCAACGACCAAGGCTGCGCGTTTGGTGTCCTGGCCATCAGCAATCAACCGATTGATCGTCGGAATCGTGAACTTGGGAAACTTCGACGACCCGTCCGAACACACCCGTTCAAGCTGATCGGCAATCGCCTGATTGGAGAACCGCGCTACCAGTGTGTCCTTGTATTCGCTCAGATCAATGCCGGGCACTGGCGCCAGTTGCGGCGTGACATCCTGATCCATGTAAGCGCGCATGTACCGCACGAACAGCGGGTCATTCATGGTCTCGTGGACAAAGCGATAACCCTTCAAAAAGCCCAGATAAGTCAGCGCCAGATGGCTGCCATTGAGCAGTTTGATCTTCATTTCTTCGTACGGCGAAACGTCGTCGGTGAACTGCACACCGACCTTTTCCCAGGCCGGACGGCCGTTGACGAACCTGTCTTCCAGCACCCACTGCACAAACGGCTCGCAAACCACCGGCCAGGCATCGTCCACGCCGTGCTTGTCCGCCAGTTGCAGGCGATGCGCGGTGCTGGTCATCGGCGTGATGCGGTCAACCATGGCGTTGGGGAAACTGACGTTCTGCTCGATCCAGTCGCGCAGCATGGGGTCGCGCAACATGGCGAACGTGAGCAACGCTTTGCGGGTGACGGCGCCGTTGTGGGGCAGGTTATCGCAGGACATGATCGTGAACGCCGCCGTGCCGGCGCCACGGCGTTTCTCCAGCGCTGCGCAAAGGAAACCGAAGACGGTTTTCGGGGCTTGAGGGTGTGCCAGATCGTATTGAATCTGCGGCAAGTGCGCCATGAACTCACCGTTGCTGTCGTCGATGCAATAGCCACCTTCGGTGATGGTCAGCGAGACGATGCGGATCTGCGGATCGGCGAGTTTTTCGATGAGGGCCTGAGCACCGTCCTCGGCCAACAGCATGTCGCTGATCGCACCGATCACACGGACTTCGGTGTCGTCGCTATCGCCGAGTTCGAACAGCGTGAACAGGTAATCCTGCTCCTTGAGATCATCGCGGGCGCGGCGGTCTTCGTCGCGCAGGCCAACGCCGCAAATCGCCCAGTCCAGCGCTTCGCCGGTGTTCATCAGCGCGTCGGTGTAATACGCCTGATGCGCGCGATGAAATCCACCGACGCCAATGTGAGCAATGCCCTGACGGGTGTCGCTGAGGTTGTAGGCGGGCAGTTTCACCTCAGGAGCGAGGCGGTTGAGGTTCTGTTCGTTCAGTTTCATCGGATAGTCTCGACAATCAGGCCGCAGCGCGTAGCGGACGGGTCAACGCCAGACCTTCGGCATCGAATAAGTGGCAGTGGGCGGCGTCCAGACACAAGTTCAGTTGCTCGCCATAACGGCTGGCCAGGTCTGCGCGTACACGCATGGTCAGGGCTTCGCCGGCATTGGTTTTGACGTGGCAGAACGTGTCGCTGCCCAAGCGCTCGCTGACGTCAGCGGTGACGTGCAGGGTGCAGTCGCCCGGTTGCGCCAGTTCCAGGTGTTCGGGGCGGATGCCGAGGGTCACGTCGCTGCCAACGCTCAGATGGGCGGCGTTGAAGGGCAGCGTGATACGCGTCCCCGCGTCCAGCGCCACTTCGCAGTGTTGTCCATCGACCCGGGCGATCTTGCCCTTGAGGAAACCCATCTTCGGCGTGCCGAGGAAACCGGCGACGAACAGGTTGGCGGGGTTGTGATACAGGTCCAGCGGAGAGCCCACTTGCTCGATCTTGCCACCATTCAGCACCACGACTTTGTCAGCCATGGTCATGGCTTCAACCTGATCGTGGGTGACGTAGATCATGGTCGCTTGCAAGTCTTTGTGCAGGCGCAGCAGTTCCAGGCGCATCTGCACCCGCAGGGCCGCGTCGAGGTTGGACAGTGGTTCATCGAAGAGGAAAATTTTCGGGTTGCGCACGATGGCGCGGCCAATGGCTACGCGCTGACGCTGACCACCGGAGAGTTGTTTCGGCTTGCGCTCCAGCAACGGCCCCAGCTCAAGGATGCGCGCCGCTTCGCCGACTTTTTTCGCGACTTCGGCTTTGGGCACGCCGGCCAGATCGAGGGCGAACGACATGTTCTTTTTCACCGTCATGTGCGGATACAGCGCGTAGGTCTGGAACACCATCGCCAGATCGCGTTTGGCCGGGCTGACTTCGGTGATGTCGCGGCCATCCAGTTCGATGGTGCCGCCACTGACTTCTTCAAGGCCGGCGATCAGACGCAGCAGCGTGGATTTGCCGCAACCGGACGGGCCGACGAAGACCACGAACTCTTTGTCGTTCACTTCCAGGTCGATGCCCTTGATGATGGAAAAACCTTCGAAGCCTTTTTGCAGATTCTTGATTTTCAGGTTGGCCATGGGGGCCTCCGCTTGAGTTATTTCAATTGCACCGGGCAAGCTTTTGGTGGGAGCGGGCTTGTTCGCGAAGCGGTCGTGTCAGTCGGTATCAAGGGTGGATGACACTGCGCTTTCGCGAGCAAGCCCGCTCCCACGGGACATTGCGTTGGGTTGGATAGATTCATTTCACGGCGCCGAACGACAAACCGCGCACCAGTTGTTTTTGGCTGATCCAGCCGAAGATCAGGATCGGCGCACACGCCAGGGTCGAGACTGCCGACAACTTGGCCCAGAACAACCCTTCGGGACTCGAATACGAGGCGATCAGCGCGGTCAGTGGTGCGGCTTTTGACGAGGTCAGGTTCAGCGACCAGAAAGCCTCGTTCCAGCACAGGATCAGCGACAGCAGCACCGTCGAGGCCAGGCCGCCCTTGGCGATCGGCAGCAGCACGCGAACCATTTCCTGCCACAGCGTGGCGCCGTCGAGCCGGGCGGCTTCGAGGATGTCTTTGGGAATGTCCTTGAAGTAGGTGTAAATCATCCAGACCACGATGGGCAGGTTGATCAGCGTGTAGATGACGATCAGGGCCGTGCGCGTGTCGAGCAGGCCGAAACTCTTGGCCAGCAGGTAGATCGGCATCAGCACGCCCACCGGCGGCAGCATTTTGGTGGAGAGCATCCACAGCAGCGTGCCTTTGGTGCGCTGGGTTTCGTAGAACGCCATCGAGTACGCCGCCGGCACCGCGATCAGCAGGGACAGGGCGGTGGCGCTGAAGGAAATCACCACCGAGTTCCAGGCGAAACTGAAGTAGTCGCTGCGCTCGTTGATGTGCAGGTAGTTCTCCAGCGTCGGCGTGAAGATGAACTGTGGCGGCGTGGCAAACGCGTCGATTTCGCTCTTGAAACTGGTCAGCACCATCCAGAAGATCGGGAAGAAAATCACGATCGCGATGGCCCAGGCCAGGGTGCCGAGCAGCAGGCTTTGCAGCCGGCGGGATTGTTGAAGAGTCATGGCAGGCCTCAGGCTTTGTCAGTCAGGTTTTTGCCGATCATCCGCACCAGAATGATCGCGGCGATGTTGGCGATGACCACGGCAATCAAACCGCCCGCCGAGGCCATGCCGACGTCGAACTGCACCAGTGCCTGGTTGTAGATCAGGTAGGCCAGGTTGGTCGAGGCGTAGCCAGGGCCACCGTTGGTGGTGGTGAAAATTTCGGCGAATACCGACAGCAGAAAGATCGTTTCGATCATCACCACCACGGCAATCGGCCGGGCGAGGTGCGGCAGGGTCAGGTGCCAGAAGATCGCGACGGGGCCAGCGCCGTCCAGGCGCGCCGCTTCTTTTTGTTCCTGGTCGAGGGACTGCATGGCGGTCATCAGAATCAGGATGGCGAAGGGCAGCCATTGCCACGAGACAATGATGATGATCGACAGCAGCGGGTAGTGCGCCAGCCAGTCCACCGGCTGCGCGCCGAACAGCTTCCAGACGTAGGCGAGGATTCCGGAGACCGGATGAAAGATCAGGTTCTTCCAGATCAGAGCGCCGACCGTGGGCATGATGAAGAACGGCGAAATCAGCATCACCCGCACGATTCCGCGACCGAGGAACTCGCTGGCTTCAAGCAGAGCGCTGATCAATACACCGAACACCACGCTGATCAGCAACACACTGCCGACCAGCAACAACGTATTGGTGGCGCCGGGCAGGAAGCCGGAGTCGGTCAGGAAGTAAGTGAAGTTCTCAAGCCCGACGAACTGGTTTTCACCGGGGTAAAGCAGGTTGTAGCGGATCAACGAGAAGTAGACGGTCATGCCCAGCGGCACAATCATCCAGAGCAGCAACAGGGCCACTGAAGGGCTGACCAGAAACCAGCCGGGATTGGCCAAACGGCTTTTGCGCTGTGGCTGGGCGAGGTCGATGTGGGCTTTGGCAGTTGAAGTATTCATGGTGATCACAACCGAGTCATACAGACCTATGGAGATCCCATGTGGAAGCGAGCCTGCTCGCGAAAGCGGTGGATCAGTGCCATGTGTATTGGCTGGTACGACGCCTTCGCGAGCAGGCTCGCTGCCACAGGAGGCAGGAGCGAGCCTTACGGATTACTTGGGATAACCGGCGCGCTTCATCGCGCGTTCGGTGGTTTGCTGGGCGGCTTCCAAGGCTTGATCCACCGTGGTCTGGCCGATCAATGCCGCCGAGAACAGCTTGCCGACCTGGGTACCGACGGCCTGGAACTCAGGAATGGTCACCAATTGAATACCGATGTAAGGCACCGGCTTTAGCGTCGGTTTGCTCGGGTCCGCCGCCTTGAGCGATTCCAGCGTCACTTTGGCGAACGGCGCGGCGCTCATGTAGGCATCGCTGTAGGTCGAGGCACGCGTGCCTGGCGGTACGTTGGCGATACCGTCGGTTTTGGCTACCAGTTCGCCGTACTCTTTGGAGGTCGCCCAAGCACTGAATTCTTTCGCGGCGTCTTTGGCTTTGGAGCTGGTCGGAATCGCCAGCGCCCACGAATACAGCCATGCCGAACCTTTGTCGGTGACCTGATGGGGCGCAAAGGTGAAGCCGACGTGATCAGCGACCTTGCTCTGAGTCTTGTCGGTCACAAACGAGCCGGCGACGCTGGCATCGACCCAGATTGCGCATTTGCCGCTGTTGAACAAGGCGAGGTTTTCGTTGAAACCGTTGCTGGACGCACCCGGCGGGCCGGATTTCTTCATGGTGTTGACGTAGAAGTTCAGCGCGTTTTTCCACTCAGGGCCGTTGAATTGCGGCTGCCATTTTTCATCGAACCAGCGTGCGCCATAAGCGTTGGCGATGGTGGTGACCAGCGCCATGTTCTCGCCCCAACCGGCTTTGCCACGCAGGCAGATGCCGTACTGCTCTTTGTCTTTGTGGGTGAGTTTTTCGGCGAAGCCTGCAATCTGCTCCCAGGTCGGACGCTCGGGCATGGTCAGGCCGGCTTCCTTGAACAGATCGGTGCGGTAATAGGTGATCGAGCTTTCGGCATAGAACGGCAAGGCGTACAGCGAACCCTTGACCGACAGGCCTTCGCGCACCGACGGGAACACGTCGTCGAGGGCGTAACTGGCCGGCAGATCCTTCATCGGTTCCAGCCAGCCCTTGGCGCCCCACAGTGCCGCTTCGTACATGCCGATGGTCAACACGTCGAACTGGCCACCCTGGGTGGCGATGTCGGTGGTCAGGCGTTGGCGCAGGACGTTTTCTTCCAGTACCACCCAATTGAGCTTGATGTCCGGATGCTCGGTCTCGAAGGTTTTCGAGAGCTTTTGCATGCGAATCATGTCGCTGTTGTTCACGGTGGCGATGGTCAGGGTCTGGGCGCCAAGGCTGACGCTGCTGAGGGTCATGCAGGTGAGGGCAAGCAGAGCTTTTGCAGTGGGTTGCATCGTGCACTCCTTTTCTGCGTCCGGAGGGAGGCAGAAGGACAGTTATTGTTTTTGTGTCTTCCTGTGCAGGAAGAATGTGCGCTGATTACAGCCTTCAATCGACGGACTGACAAATCATCCGTCGCACTCTGATCGATACTTTCTTGCACTGGGCTTTGGGGCGATTAACGCAGGGCAGGGGATTTCAGCGAAGGGAGGGTGTCGGATACGTACAGGTTGTGAGCCAAAAACAGAACAAAGCCTGTAGGAAGTGTCAGGTGTGGTTCTGTTCGGTCAGGCGCTGCACGGCGAGGCGTCGATAATGCGAGGGCGTCATGCCCTTGAGTTGCTGAAACCGCCGATTGAAGTTGGAAATGTTGTTGAAGCCCGACTCAAAACACACGTCAGTTACCGGTTTGTCGCCATCGGCCAGCAGTTCGCAGGACTTGCTGATGCGCAGGCGATTGACGAATTCGATGAAGTTGCGCCCGGTCGCCTGTTTGAACACACGGCTGAAATAGGTCGGCGTCATGCCCAGATGCTCGGCGACTTCCTCCAGTGAAATATCCCGGGCGTAGTGGCTGAAGATGTAATCAACAGCGCGGTTGGTGCGGTCGATGTTGTGCTCATCCGCCAATTGCGGCGTGGTGGCGCCGGACAACAACTGAAAATCATCGCTGGCGGCGAGCAATTCCATCAGGATGAAAAAGTGTCCGAGGCGGGTAATCCCCTGAGTGTCGGCGATCCGCTGCATCAGCGCCATGGCCTGACGGATCGTCCGTTTGCAGCGGAATTCGATGCCGTACTGAGCTCGCTCCAACAGCGGTGCCAGGGTTTTCAGTTCGGTGAACACCTGATGGCCGCTCTCGAACAACTCATCCGTGAAATTGACCAGCATGTCGCGCTTCTCGACCACTTCGTGTTCGGCCACCTGGCTGATCCAGTTGTGCGGCAGGTTGGGGCCGGTGAGAAACAGGGTTTCGGGATAGAAGTTGCCGATGTAGTCGCCAATGAACACCTTGCCTGAGCTGGCGACGATCAGGTGCAGTTCGTATTCCTTGTGGAAATGCCAACGCACCAGCGGGCAGGGGAAGCCGTGCTGGCGGTAGATGATGGACAACCCGTTGTGGTCATCCATCAACTCGTAAGAAGGGTCGGTCACGCGGGCGGTTCGGTTCATGGCCTGCTACTTTGTTGTTATCGCCTGCTGATCATGCCTCGTTCGACGTGTGATGTGCCAGTTCGCTCTGACCGCATGCTCTGACCGGGCTCAAGCGGGCTGTGCACGAAGTACCAGCGTCGACTTCTCGATGGCTTTTTCCAGATTGGCCATTTGACAAAAAGACACGATGTTCGAGTTTTTTATAAAGTCGAAGTTAATGATGTTGCACTTCTTCGCCCAGTCCGTTTGGGTGGGGTCAAACCAGGTGTCCAGTTCATTCAGAATTCGCTGCGGGCCACCGACTGTATAGCTCGTCGCAGACAGCGACCAGAGTCGCCACTGGGTCGGTGGGCTGTCTAAAACCTCTGTGATGTAACGGTGCAGGTCAGAAACAGTGACCAGCGACTGGCCAATCCATTTGTGTTGGATCTGTTCATGAAAGCGGTGGTCTCGAGTGTCCCAGCTCATGGGGGCCGCCACCAGGATCCTTTGCAGGGGGCTGATGTCTTTTAACTGACCTAGTGTCAAACCTGCGTTTTCCTGCACAATCATCCGCTCGCCCAGATGTTTCAGCATTAACTGTTTGAATTCTTCGTGATTGAATTCACTGCTGCCTCCCTTGAGTTCATGGAAGTCCAGAATGATGAATTCATTGGGACTTCTTTCCAGAAACGCCTGGACCGCGAGCATGAGATCGCCAAGGTTGCGATTGGAGCGATAGCCGTTGTGCTGAAAGCGAAACTTTTCCAGACCCTGGCCTTCTTTGTCATAAATCAATCGTGCGTCCAGCGCTCTGGCGCCACGATTGAGTTGCGAATAAAAAGAAATGTCCTGGCACGCGAGCCAGTTCTTGCCCGGGAACAAGGAGAAGGAAGCTTCCCAGTCACAGCCGGCATTATGGGCGCCGGGTAGTGTCAATTCACGCAGTGACAGATTGTCGATCTGCGGGGTTGCAGTTATCCATTGAGTCAGGGGTAAGTCGTTCGATTGGAAATCATTCATGTTGTACATCCGGCAGTATTAATAATGGTAGGTCGACGTTTCGACGTGCAGGATGTTTATAGTGGATGGCGTTTGATCAGCCAATGCTTGTTTGAATGCAAGTTATTTAACAGTTAGGGTGTTGGTAGATCTTCGTAGTTTGTTGGTTGTGTTGTTTTGGCTTTTTCAACGGCTTTCTCGATATTGGCATTTTTGCAATGCGATACAATCCTGGCGTTTTCAATGAAATCAAAATTGATAATGTTGCATCTTTTAGCCCAGTCGGTGCTGGAAGGGTGAAACCAGGTGTCCAGATGGCCGAGAATGCGTTGTGGCCCGCCGAGCGTATAGCACGTTGCGGAGAGCGACCAAAGCCATCGTTTGTCCGGGGGGTTGCTTAAAATACGGTCGATGTAGCGGTGCAGGTCAGAAGCGTCGACAATGGATTGCCCGATCCACCGATGAATCACTGCATCATGAATCCGGTTATCGTCTGTACTTCCTGATACAGGCGCGGCCAGTAATATCCGTTGCCGCGGCGCACGTGCCTTCAATTGACCCAGGGTCAGATGCAGAGATTCCAATGGAATGAGTTGCTCGCCCAGCGTGCGCAGGATCACCTGTTTAAATTCGTCGTAATTGAACCCAGTTGCACCACTTTTCAGTTCATGAAAGTCCAGAATGATGAACTCGTCCGGATTTTTTTGAAGGAACTCCTTGACGTCACGAACAAGGTCGTCAAGCGTGCGGGAGGAACAATAGCCACCATGTTGGAATCTGAACCGTTCAATAACTCTCGCTTGGCTGTCATAAAATAATCGAAGGTCGAGTGCTCGGGCGCCACGATTCAGTTGGCCAGCAAAAGAGACATCCTGACATGCCAGCCAGTTCGCGCCAGGAAGTGGCCAGTTTACAGGGAGTAACTGACAGATCAGCCAGTTTGGACATTGGATCAGTTGATCGTAAGAGGCGTTCCAGTCACACCCGGCATTATGCGCACCCGGTAATGTCAATTCGCGCAGTGACAAGTTGTCAATGCCCGGTGTTTTACTCATCCAGTCATGGCTGGAGAGTCTTTCAATGTATCCATTATTCATGTGGTGTGTCCTGCATGTGTTGATAGTTGTGCTATCTGAAATGACATGCAGGCTGTTTATAGGTATCAGGGTTTGATGGTGCAATCTCTATATTAATGCGAGTTGTGTGGTCGTGCGGATTCACGCGTTACGGGTCGGCTGGGTATCGCGGTTTTTTGCTTCAATCCACTGAGCCATATATTGAGTACTTTTATGAGCGTGATGGCGCAGCATGCTCCCAATAAAGTTTCGGGTCCTGCGTTCATGTAAGTGTTTTTGGCAATCACGCAGTTTTTCAATTAGCGCCGGCGCGTGTGTTGCCCGTTGGTAACGCTTGCCGAGCAGCGCTGTTCCGGCCAGGTGGGCTGCTTGCCAATCTGCCGGGCAGCGATAAAGCCGTACGGCGGCGTCGGCCAATTGCACTGCGCTGCGGGTGATCGCGCCCGGCCAGGGTTCCTCGTCATGCATGCCTTCCGCGCCAATGGGGGTGGTGACGCTGGGCGTGCCGCACAGCATGGCGTCCACCAGTTTTCCCTTGATGCCGGCGCCAAAACGCAGCGGTGCCAGACATACCCGTGCCGCTGACATGACCTGTAACGCGTCCTCCGCCCAGTTCATTATGTGAAAACCCTGCGCAGCATTATGCAATGCCATGGCTTTAGGGGGCGTGTAGGCGCCATAGATGTGTAACTGCGCATCCGGCAGTTGTTGACGGATGAGTGGCCAGATCGTGGACTTCATCCAGAGTACGGCGTCCCAGTTAGGCGCATGACGAAAGTTACCGATGCTGAGAAAGTGCGCCCGAGCCTCAAACGCCTTCGGTTCAGTGGTTGGCAACTCCACCATCAATGGGCACCAATGCAGCAACTCGCGTGGCAATCCGAATTGTTTGACCAACAACTCGATTTCTACTTCGGAGATCATCAGATTCAGGTCGCAACGATACAGCGCCGCCACTTCCCGTTTGGCCAGATCGGTGGTGGCCATCAATTCGAATTCTTCGCGCAAGGCCGGCGCAAACAAAACGCTGAAGTCATCCTGATCGGCAGAGACTTTCAACCGCTCCTTGAGTCGCTGGTGACGGGCATGGCGCAAGCTTTGCAGATCTGACGTTTCCAGCACCCGCAGGGCGTCAGGACAGTATTTTTCGACGCGCCAGCCGAACTGCTCTTCCATCATGAACTGGTCGAACAGCACGATATCCGGACGCAGCTCGCTGATGAACATATCGAAGCTGCTGTTGTTCAGTGCGATCGACACTTCGCGGATGCCCAGCGCGCCAAGGTCGGCTTTATGTGCTCCGGGGCTGGCGGGGCTGCTGAAAGTGATGTCCCAACCTTGCTGCACAAAGGTGTCGAGGATCTGCATGACGTGCCCGCTTGCTGCCGAAGAACGGGGCTCGGGCCAGACGTAGCCGATGACCAGAACTTTGGTGACGGTGGGCTGAATCATGAGTGTGATCCTCGGCAGCAGACAGGTAGGCAAAAAAAGGGCGCAATTAAACCACAGAGATGGCTGCTCGCGCCTGGCCTTCGAAGTAAAACATTCTTTGGTATCTTGTCCATAAGCGTTTGCCCATTGAACAGCGATGGAAGCTAACGTTTGTGTATTGCTCTCCGATCAGTGATGTAAAGATTGCTAATAACTATAGCCTATGTAACTTTGGGGGAGATTGGTAGTTTCTTGGTCGTCCACAGTAGTTAAGTAAGTGCAGTTCGCATTTTATGCTGTGCGGGGAGAAAAACATGAATAAGCAGTTGCCAGGCATTTACGATGATGCCGACGATTCGTTGTTGTGGTTGCTGGATCCATTGGCAGATTTGGAAACCGTTTTGGCAGCACCCAGAACGGAAACGGTCAGCCTGGCCATGCCTGAGCAAGGTGTGGTTGATGGTGTTGATGTAAATAAATTGGCTGGAGAAATATTAGCGGGTTGTGCCGTCATCACGGATCCAGTGAGTTTTGATCCTGCCTACTTTATTCGTGAATGCATTGATGAAGCCATAGTGAGTATTGTGTCCGATGAAGAGACGCGTGAGCGCATTCAATATGACAGCCGCATAGCGGTTAAATATTACGCGCTGGAGCCCCCCACGCGCAGCGACTCGCTGACGAGCACTAAAAAGCCTGTCGTCTGGGAAGAGAAAGAATTCACCTTGGCGGAGATCTGTACGGACTATCACCTGCGGCAACTAAAAGGCTTCTACGGGAAAGAAGTAAAATGGCCAGACTATTATCCTTCCGAATTGGTCGCTGTTTTCAATGACGCGGATTATCAGACTGACTTCAAGCTCTATGTGAGCGACCGGCTGCAAAATCCAGCTGTTAGCGCTTTCGGTAGGTTGTTAAAAAAAGCAGAGTTGAACAAGTTGGTTGTAGAGTTTATCAAGAGTGGTACGCGTGCCGTTGAAGATCAGATCGTCGCTTACGAATACCTCAAAGGCCTGATAAAACCGCGGCTTATCAACTTGCACAGCGATCCCGACTTGAGAGTCGATAACGCCGTGTTTATCGGTCGAGGGAATCTGGATCGAGGCGTGGTGTTCTTCCTCGGTGAAGACAGTGCAGCCTTCGAGTTTCCCGCCGGTCATGACGCAAGAGGCAAGTTCGTAGAGAGCAATGTTGATTTTCAGAAGCGCTTGTTAAAGCGCGTTGCTCTGCGTGACCAGCAAAAATCTTATGTCCATGATTTCAAGTATCGGGGGATGGAATTCCCCCTTTTTGCGACACGTCCAAACTATCGGGAGTTGGTGTTTCGATCCAGTTCGGATATAGGTCAGGATTTATTCGATCGCCAGATCAAACGGGGGCTGGCCGATATTGATACGCTGGTTTCGACACAGGCCGAACGCTGGACCGATTTTGCCTTGGAGGCTGCGGGATATCTTCTGCAGATTATTGCGTTTACCGCCTCTTTGCCTTACGGCGGGACGGGAGCGTTTGCTTCCGCTCCGATACGTATGTTGATTCCTTTCCTGGTGGGGCTCGGGAGTTCTGCGACGGACTTGATCCGCGCCGAAATATCGGATGACCCCTCTGAAGCAGAGCGCCTGAGGATCAGCGCGGCGATCGGCGTGTTGGCCGAACTGGCGGGGCCTATTGCTGAAAAGCTCGTCGGTAGAGCATTGTCGAAAGTCGCCAAGAAGGAGATTGGCAAGCGAGTTGTCCTGGCGCTCAAAAACAGCAATCGTCCCTCCGTTTTTCGCGGATCGGCTACGCGTCTTCGTCGACAGTTGGCGAGCACCACCGGAAAGGAAATCCCCGAGGCTGGCAAAGGTTTGCTAGTGGCCGGTTATCTGGATGAGCTGGCCTCAGGGCCAGGCGTGGCACAGACATTGGCGACCGATACTCAGGTTGTGCGCCTTTCTGGTCCGGAAAAGGGCTTCGTTTATCAGGGCTTCGTTTTCCGTGGTGATATGCGCGATCCGTCAATCATTTTCGAGAGGGGATTCAGTCAACGCGTTCGAATCAAACACCTTGACCAGGTCAATGGTTTGAAAGGCGGCTATGGCGGTGCCCACGACGCGCTCAGCCCCGACGGCGCGGGTATTTCCACTTCTGCTTTCTATAAAAAGGACGGTGCCGGCGCTTTTGTTTATGGCGGCCAGAAAGGTGGATACACCTATTTCATCGACGCACGGCAGATGGAAGGTTTTCATTTATATGCCAATACCGAACTTGCCTTTCGGCCGCATTCGGGCTTGAAGACTCTACCCCCTTTGGAAATCAATTATGCCGTCGATCTGCCGCCGGGCTTGATTCTGGGAGCTTACGATTCGCATGGAAAGTTCATTTCGAACCCCAAGGCAATCAACCGGGCGATTGCAGCAAGCGATGCCAGTCTGTTTGCAGGTGGGGGGCGAGAGGTGGGTCACAAATTCCGCGAGCCACTGGACGGTGAGGAATTATTCTCCAATCTTGATTTCGGTAACGAATCGGTAAGCGCTCAGGAAAGTAGTGCGGCTGCTCAGCAGTCTGTCCGGGCGCCTGCACAACCGGCGCCAGGGAAGGTGAGTATCGATGACATCACCGCCTTCAGAGAGCGGCAAAAAGCCAAGCGCGATCGCACGAGTGGTTAAGACTTGAGCAATCAGAGGGCTCGTCCACTCTGGTACCCCGGATAAACGCGGCAGACAGGTTTCAAAGGTGTTCATGAACCCAAGCGGCAGAGCCGGTTTTCAGCGTTCCAGAATGCCTTTGACCTTGTCCCTCAACTGGTCAATCGAAAAGGGTTTGCCAATGACTTGCATACCCGCCGTTACTTCGATGTTTTCCGCGTATCCACTGGCAAACAGGATTGGCAGAGCAGGCCGCAACAGGCGTGCTTGATTGGCCAGTTCACGACCATCCATACCCGGCAGGCCCACATCGGTCATCATCAAGTCAATGTGTTGAGCCTCATCATTAAGAAGCTTCAGCGCCTGCTCGCCACCCTCCGCTTCCAGTACCTTGAAATCCAGTTCCTCCAGCACATCGATGATCAGCATGCGCACGATGGCATCGTCTTCGACTACAAGGATGGTGGATGCGTTGGCGGACATAATAAAAGCTCTCAAGGGTGGGATTCAGGGGCGTCAGCCGATCAGATGTGATGGGCTCATGCATGAGTAAGTGGCGCATAGCCACAAGTTCCCGGATCGATACAAAAAAGATTAGCTGCATACGGGCGAGCAAGGATAACTGTTGGCGTGACGCAAGACGCGGGCATTTGTAGGAATTTGCTGCTCAAACAGTCAGAAAAATAGATCCACCTTGCCGTTTTGGGGCAAACTCTGTGATTTTCAACAGTTCGACAAGGCTGCCACATGTCCTCTCCGTCTTCGGTTGATGAGCAACGGTTCCGCAAACTCCTGAGTCGCAACGTCAGCCTGCCGCTGGGTGTTGGCGTGCTCAGTGCGGTGTTCTTCGTGTCGCTGATCACTTATCTGCTGTCGGTCATCCAGTGGGTCGAGCACACCGACCGCGTGATCAATAACGCCAACGAAGCGGTGAAGCTCACCGTGGACCTGGAAACCGGCATGCGCGGTTTCTTGCTCAGCGGTGATGAGCATTTCCTTGATCCCTACGAAACAGCCAAACCGCGAGTCAACGTGGCGCTCGAAACCTTGCTTGAGTTGACTGCCGACAACCCGGTGCAGACTGATCGTTTGCGTCGTCTTCAGGCGTTGCAGACCGAGTGGGCAAACTATGCAAAATCGATGATCGATTTGCAGCGTTCCAGCGGTGACTATAAAGCGGCGGTCCAGGCCGGGCGCGGCAAGCGCCTGACCGACGAGATCCGCAAGCAGTTCGAAGACGTGATCGACATGGAGCAGCAGTTGCGTGCCTCGCGCAACGAAGACGTGCGCCACACCACGATCTGGAGCATTACCCTTTATCTGCTGTTTGTTGCCGGCATCAGCGGGCTACTGGCTTATATCGGTCGTCGTGATTTGCTCAATCTGTCCAACAGCTACAGCGCCAACCTCGCCGCGCAGCAAGCGAGTGCCAAGCGTCTGGAGCAGCAAGCATGGTTGCGCAACGGCCAGACCGAGTTGGCCGAGCAGGTGCTTGGGCAACTGACACTCAATCTATTGGGTCGCAATATCCTGCAGTTCTGCGCGCAATACCTGGGCACTGCCGTGGCGGCACTGTACGTGCGTGAGGAGCACGGCGGTTTGAAGCGCGTGGCAACTTACGGCTTCTCCCGCGAGCAGGAAGGGCAGGAACAGTCGATTTACAGCGGCGAAGGCATCGTGGGTCAGGTGGCGCAGCAAGCGCGACTGATACGCCTCGATTCGGTACCCGCCGATTACTTCAAAGTCAGTTCTGGTCTGGGTGAAGGCCTGCCACATAGCGTGCTTGTGGTGCCAACCAGTGACGATGAACGGGTCAACGGCGTGATCGAGTTGGGCTTTTTGCGTCCACTCACCGATCGTGATATCGAATTGCTGGAGCTGATTGCCGGCAATATTGGCACGTCCATCGAAGCCGCACGCTACCGTCAACGCTTGCAGGAAGTGCTGGCCGAAACCCAGCAGCTCAACGAAGAGTTGCAGGTGCAACAGGAAGAGTTGAAAACCGCCAACGAAGAGCTGGAAGAGCAGTCACGGATCCTCAAGGAATCCCAGGCGCATCTTGAAACCCAGCAAGTGGAGCTTGAGCAGACCAACGAGCAGCTCGCAGAACAGGCACACGCTCTGGCCGAGCAGCGTGATGCCATGGATCTGAAGAACACCGAATTGAATCAGGCTCAGGTGCAACTCGAAGAGCGCGCCGAAGAGTTGCAGCGTTCGAGCAAGTACAAGTCCGAGTTCCTCGCCAACATGTCCCACGAACTGCGCACGCCGTTGAACAGTTCGTTAATCCTGGCCAAATTGCTCGCAGAAAACCCACAGGACAATCTCAGTGCCGAACAGGTCAAGTTTGCCGAGTCGATCTACTCTGCCGGCAATGACTTGCTCAACCTGATCAACGACATCCTCGATATCTCCAAGGTCGAGGCCGGAAAGCTTGAAGTGATTGCGGAAAACACCAGCGTGGCGCGTCTGGCCGACGGCCTGCGCAGCGTGTTCGAACCCATGGCGGCAGATAAGCGACTGACGTTCAGCGTCGATCTGCTCCCGGATGCGCCGACGTTGTTGTTTACTGACCGCCAGCGTTTGGAACAGGTGATCAAGAACCTGCTGTCCAACGCCTTGAAGTTCACCGAACAGGGCGCTGTCAGCCTGACCATCAGCGGTCAACCCAACGATCACATTGCCTTCATCGTGCGTGATTCGGGTATCGGTATTGCGGCGGATCAGCAGGAAAGTATTTTCGAGGCGTTCCGTCAGGCTGATGGCACCACCAACCGCAAGTACGGCGGCACCGGTCTGGGCTTGTCGATTTCCCGGGATCTGGCGACGCTGCTGGGCGGCTCGATCAGCGTCAGCAGCGTGCCGGGGCAGGGCAGTGTCTTCACACTGGTGTTGCCGCAGCAATACAACGAGTTCAGTGAAGTCTCGACCGAGCTTCTGACGTTCACGCCGCCGCCACAGACATCGACGGCGGCATTGGCGCCTGCGGTGGTGGTTTCGCCCATGGCTGCGCAGCCTATCCCGCGTTTTGCCGATGACCGCAATAACGCGCCATTCGCCACCCGCTGCATTCTGGTGGTGGAAGATGAACCGAACTTTGCGCACATCCTCTACGACCTGGCCCACGAACTCGGCTACCAGTGCCTTGTAGCCCATGGCGCGGATGAAGGTTATGACCTGGCGAAAGAGTTCGTGCCGGACGCGATCTTGCTGGACATGCGTCTGCCCGACCATTCCGGGCTGACGGTGCTACAGCGCCTGAAAGAACACGCCGAAACCCGGCACATCCCGGTGCATGTGATTTCGGTCGAAGATCGTGTCGAAGCGGCGATGCACATGGGCGCCATCGGCTATGCGGTCAAACCGACCACCCGTGAAGAGCTCAAGGACGTGTTTGCCCGTCTCGAAGCCAAACTGACCCAGAAGGTCAAACGCGTGCTGCTGGTCGAAGACGACGATTTGCAGCGTGAAAGCATCGCTCGGCTGATCGGTGATGACGATATTGAAATCACCGCTGTCGGTCTGGCGCAGGACGCGCTGGAGCTGTTGCGCACGACGATCTTCGACTGCATGGTCATCGACCTGAAGCTGCCTGACATGCTCGGCAACGACCTGCTCAAGCGCATGTCCACCGAGGATATCTGCTCGTTTCCGCCCGTCATCGTCTATACCGGGCGCAACCTGACCCGCGACGAAGAAGCCGATCTGCGCAAGTACTCGCGCTCGATCATCATCAAGGGCGCGCGCTCGCCGGAACGCTTGCTCGATGAGGTGACACTCTTTCTGCACAAAGTCGAATCGCAGTTGTCCCATGAACGGCAGAAGATGCTCAAGACGGCGCGCAGCCGCGACAAGGTCTTCGAGGGACGCAAAGTGCTGCTGGTGGACGACGATGTGCGCAACATTTTCGCCCTGACCAGTGCGCTGGAGACAAAAGGTGCAGTCGTGGTGATCGGTCGTAACGGTCGCGAAGCGATTGAGAGGCTGAATGAAGTCGAGGACATCGACCTGGTGCTGATGGACGTAATGATGCCGGAAATGGATGGTTTCGAAGCCACCATTGAAATTCGCAAGAATCCGCGCTGGCGTAAACTGCCGATCATTGCGGTGACGGCCAAAGCCATGAAGGACGATCAGGAACGCTGCCTGCAGGCGGGCGCCAACGATTATCTGGCCAAGCCCATCGACCTGGATCGCTTGTTCTCGTTGATTCGCGTGTGGTTACCGAAGATGGAAAGGATTTAGTGGAGCGCGAGAATTCAGTGCATCGAAATAGCGAAATCGAATTACGGTTGTTGATTGAGGCGATCTACCTCAAGTACAGCTATGATTTTCGCGACTATTCAGGCGCTTCGATCAAGCGCCGGGTACAACACGCGTTGAGCCAGTTCGAATGCGCAACGATTTCGGCATTGCAGGAAAAAGTCCTGCACGACCCGACCGCGTTCATGCAACTGCTGCAATTGCTCACTATTCCGGTCAGCGAGATGTTTCGCGATCCGTCGCACTTCCTGGCGATTCGCCAGGAAGTGGTGCCACTGCTGAGGACTTATCCGTCGATCAAGATATGGATCGCCGGATGCAGTACGGGCGAGGAGGTCTATTCGATGGCGATTTTGCTGCGCGAAGAGGGCCTGCTGGATCGGACGATCATTTACGCCACCGATATCAATCCGCGCTCGCTGGACAAGGCCAAGCAGGGGATTTTCTCGATGGAGAACGTCCGTGCGTACACGGCCAACTATCAACAGGCCGGTGGCCAGCGATCATTCGCCGACTATTACACGGCCGCTTATGGCTACGCGATTTTCGACAAAAGCCTGTGCGAGAACGTGACGTTTGCCGATCACAGCCTGGCCACTGACAGTGTGTTCTCCGAAACCCAACTGATCTCCTGCCGCAACGTGCTGATCTACTTCAACAAGAAACTCCAGGATCGGGCGTTCGGACTGTTCCATGAATCACTTTGTCATCGTGGGTTTCTGGTGTTGGGCAGCAAGGAGACGCTGGACTTTTCCAATTATGCGAACAAGTTCGAAGCGCTGGTCAAACAAGAACGGATCTACCGCAAATCATGAGCGACGCCGTGACATTACCTCGAATCGAGGCCATTGTGATCGGTGCTTCCGCCGGTGGCGTGGAGGCATTGCTGGCCTTGCTGGGGCCATTGCGAGAGGGGTTTGTGCTGCCGATTATCGTCGTGTTGCACTTGCCGCAAGAGCGCCGCAGCCAGTTGGCTGAAGTCTTCTCCCGACGTCTCGGCATGCCGGTACAAGAGGCCTGTGACAAACAGAGCATTGCTGGCGGCACCGTGTATTTCGCCACGCCGGGCTATCACCTGTCGGTGGAACAGGATCGAAGCCTGTCTTTGAGCCTTGAAGAGCGCGTGCATTATTCCCGGCCCTCGATCGATTATCTCTTTGAATCCGCGGCCGACGTCTACGGGCCGGCACTGGCTGCGGTGTTGCTGACCGGCGCCAATCACGATGGCGCGCGCGGACTGGCGCAGGTCAAACGTCTTGGCGGGCTGACCATCGTCCAGGACCCCGCTGACTCGCAGGTCGCCACCATGCCTCAAGCTGCACTGAACGTTCTGCAGCCGGATCATGTCCTACCCATTCACGGCATCGGCCGTCTGCTAGTCGAGCTGGAACGAATCGCATGCTGAGTAATATTCAAGCCAAACTGCTGATCGTCGACGATCTGCCCGAGAATCTGCTGGCCCTCGAAGCGCTGATCAAGCGCGAAGACCGCACGGTCTACAAGGCGCTCTCGGCTGACGAAGCGCTGTCGCTGTTGTTGCAGCATGAGTTCGCGATGGCCATTCTCGACGTGCAGATGCCGGGCATGAATGGCTTCGAACTGGCCGAGTTGATGCGTGGTACCGAGAAAACCAAGAACATCCCGATCATTTTTGTCAGCGCTGCCGGCCGTGAACTGAACTATGCGTTCAAAGGCTACGAAAGCGGGGCGGTGGATTTTCTGCACAAGCCGCTGGATATCCACGCGGTGAAGAGCAAGGTCAACGTTTTCGTCGACCTGTATCGCCAGAGCAAGGCCATGAAGCAACAGGTCGAAGCGCTGGAGCAGGCCCGCCGCGAGCAGGAAGCGCTGCTGCAAAAACTGCAGAGCACCCAATCGGAACTTGAGCAAGCGGTGCGGATGCGTGATGACTTCATGTCAATCGTCGCCCACGAAGTGCGCACGCCGCTCAACGGCCTGATACTCGAAACCCAGTTACGCAAGATGCACCTGGCGCGCGATAACGCCGCCGCGTTCGCACTCGACAAGATGCACGCCATGGTCGACCGCGACGAGCGGCAGATCAAAAGCCTGATCCGGCTGATCGAAGACATGCTCGACGTGTCGCGTATTCGTACCGGCAAGCTGTCGATCCGGCCGAACCGTTTTGATCTGGTGCAACTGGTCAGCCACCTGCTGCAAAATTTCGCGCAGCAGATTGAAGCAGCGGAAACCGAAGTGTCTTTCACCGCGTCAGAGCCGGTAGAAGGCAGTTGGGACGAGTTCCGAATCGAGCAAGTGATTTCGAACCTGATGACAAACGCTTTGCGTTATGGGGGCCGAAGTCCGATTCAGGTGCGGGTTTACCGTGAGGGTGACGAGGCGAGGGTCGAAGTTCAGGACCATGGAATCGGTATCAGCGAGGAGAACCAGAAGCGTATCTTTCAACAATTCGAACGGGTTAGCGCCAAGACGGTAGTGGCCGGGCTCGGATTGGGTTTGTTCATTTCCGAGCAGATCGTCGCCGCCCATGGCGGTTCCATCGTCGTCGAGAGTCAAATCAACGAGGGCGCCCTGTTTCGCGTTTGTCTGCCGATCGAGGAAAACGGCAAACCCGACGCAACCTCTGAGTGACCGCACGGTCGTATCAGCAGCTATTGACCGAACAAAGGCTTCCCATGAGCGTAGATGCACAAGATGTAGTACTTATCGTCGAAGACGAACCGAATATCTTGATGATTCTTTCCATTTATCTAAAGGATCAAGGGTATCGCGTGCTCGAGGCCGAAAACGGAGAGCAGGCGTTCGAAATCCTCGCGAGCAAGCCACATTTGGACCTTTTGATCACCGACTACCGCTTACCCGGCGGCATCTCCGGCGTGCAGATCGCCGAGCCCGCCGTGAAGTTGCGACCTGATCTGAAGGTGATTTTCATCAGCGGCTATCCGCAGGAAATCCGCGAAACCGGCAGCCCGATCACACTCAAGGCGCCGATTCTGGAAAAACCGTTCGATCTGGATGTGTTGCAGGAGAAGATTCAGGAGTTGCTGGCTTGAGCCACGCTCGTTGAACTGAATCCGCACGAGAAGCTGCCGCAGGCGCCGATCTTTTGATCTTGTTGTTCAAAGTCAAAAGATCGGCGCCTGCGGCAGCTTCTACTTTTCCGTGTTCAGTTTTTGATCATCTCGCGTACCTTGGCCGTCAGCAGATCAAAGGTGAAGGGTTTGGTGATCATCTGCATGCCCGAGTCCAAAAAACCTGCACGTACGGCCGCATGCTCGGCGTACCCGGTGATAAACAGGACTTTGAGCCCCGGTCGGTATTGCCGGCCGATCTCCGCCAGTTGCCGTCCGTTCATGCCTGGCAAGCCGACATCGCTGATCATCAGGTCAATACGCTGAGGTGAGTTGATAATCGGCACCGCAGCGTCGGCATCCGCGGCCTCCACATAGGCGTAACCCAACTCACTGAGCACGGCACTGACCAGCAAGCGAACCGCCGGGTCGTCCTCGACGATCAGCACGGTTTCGCCATCCATTGCATGCGGGGCCTGGAGGGTATCGCGGGCGGGGTGCTCACGTTCTTCACCGCGAAAGCGCGGCAGGTAGAGGTTGACGGTGGTTCCTTCATCGATTTCGCTGTCGATCGAGACATGTCCACGCGACTGCTTGCTGAAGCCATAAATCATCGACAGGCCCAGCCCGGTGCCTTGCCCGATCGGCTTGGTGGTGAAAAACGGATCGAATGCACGGTTGATCACGCTTTTGGGCATGCCGCTGCCGTTGTCGGTGACGCTCAACATCACATAATCACCGGGTTCAAGATTGGGATAGGCCTCGGTGAACTCACGGTGCAGCACCTGATTGCTCGTCTCTACCACCAGTTTTCCGCCCTCGGGCATGGCGTCGCGGGCATTGATCACCAGGTTGAGCAGGGCGCTTTCCAGTTGGTTGGGATCGGCCTCGGCGACCCACAGTTTGTCGTCCAGGCGCATGTCCAGATGAATGCTTTCGTTGAGGCTGCGTTGCAGCAGTTCGCCCATCGACAGCACCAGGCTATTCATCTGCACCGCTTTGGGGTCGAGCGACTGCCGACGCGAAAACGCCAGCAGACGGTGAGTCAGGCCGGCGGCGCGGTTGGCAGAGGTCACGCCTAGATCGATCAGGCTGTCGAGGTCTTCGGTGCGCCCTCGGGCCAGGCGTCGGCGCAGCAGCTCCAGGCTGCCGATGATCCCCGTGAGCATGTTGTTAAAGTCGTGGGCGATACCGCCAGTAAGCTGTCCGACGGCTTCCATTTTCTGCGACTGACGCAATGCTTCTTCGTTATGGCGAAGCTGCGCGGTGCGTTCTTCGACTTGTTGCTCAAGGGTTTCGAGGGTTGATTGCAGGCGGCGTTCGCTTTCGCTCAGGTCGATCAGGCGGTCGCGGGCTTCGTACTGTCGACGTCGACCGCGCAGGGCAGTCGAAACCATGCTGACTAGCGTGGCCGGATGAAACGGGCGTTCAAGAAACGTGACGTTGCCCAACTGGCTACTGAGGTGCGAGGAGGGCGCTTGTTGCTGCCCGCCATGGTGGGTGAGCAATATGATCGGCAGGTCCGACCACGCCGGTTGTTGTTCCAGATACACAAACAACGCTTCCAGCTCTGGCCCATGCAAGGCTTCGGCAGCGATCAGCAGCAGGCCGGCACCTTGCTCAAGCTGAGCGCACAGCGAGCCAAGATCGGGTGTGATCAGGCCGCCGTAACCGGCCTCGTTGAGGATCATCAGCGCAATTTGGCTGTCGCGGCCCACCGGTGCCAGAATCAGCGCCTGTTCGGCCAGCGGCATGGTCTGCGTCACAAGTTATCTTCCGAAAGCAAAGGTTTGCTCGCACCAAGGTAGGTCGGCACACCGCGCAGTACGCCTTGAAAAGCGTCCAGCGGTTCGCCGATGGTCATGCCTTGCGACGAAATACGGTATTCGCGGATTGTCGATTCATGGCTGCCGGTACGTTTCTTGATGATCGAGATTGCCCGGCGAACTTTGCCGATCGCTTCGAAGTAGCGCAAAAGGATCACCGTATCGGCCAGGTAAGTGATATCGACTGGCGCCTGCATATCGCCGACCAGCCCATGCTGGGCGACGGTCATAAACGTCGCGGCACCTTTGCGGTTCAGGTACAGCAACAATTCGTGCATGTGCAGCACGAGGGCGTTCTCTTCCGGCATCGCGGCTTGGTAGCCATTGATGCTGTCGATCACCACGGTTTTGATATTGCCTTCATCGACGCATCGGCGCACACGATGAGAGAACTCGCCGGGCGACAGTTCGGCGGCATCGACCTGCTCGATCAGCAGATTGCCCGTGGCCTGTAAGGCCTTGAGGTCGATGCCGATGTTTTTCATGCGCTCGAACAACAACCCCAGCTCTTCATCAAAAATAAAAAGCGCTGCTTTCTCACCGCGGGACACGGCTGCGGCGGCGAAAATCATCGAGATCAGCGATTTACCGGTACCCGCTGGACCAAGAATCAAGGTGCTGGAGCCCGCTTCAATGCCCCCCCCGAGCAGGGCATCCATTTCCTTGATGCCGCTGGTCAATTGCAGGCGCGCATAGTCGCCGCGGTGTTCGGCGGCCACGAGTCGAGGGAACACATGCACGCCGTCGCCCATGATGGTGAAGTCGTGGAAACCACCACGGTACTTCTGGCCGCGATACTTGACCACGCGAATGCGGCGGCGCTCGGCACCGTAGTTGGGTGTGATCTCTTCGAGACGAATCACGCCGTGGGCGACACTGTGTACGGTCTTGTCGAGTGATTCGGTGGTCAGGTCGTCGAGCAGCAAGACCGTGGCGTCGTAGCGTACGAAGTAATGCTTGATCGCCAGGATTTGCCGGCGGTAGCGCAGGGAACTTTGCGCCAGCAAACGAATTTCGGAAAGGCTGTCGAGTACCACGCGTGTCGGCTTGAAGCGTTCAACCACTTCAAAAATCTGCTTGGTCGCTTCGCCCAGTTCCAGGTCGGAGGAGTACAAAAGGCTCTGCTGGTGCTCGGCATTGAGCAGGCTTTCAGGCGGTGTCAGCTCGAAAATTTCAATATTGTCATCAAGCTCCCAGCCGTGGGAGAGCGCCCCTTGGCGCAACTCACGCTCGGTCTCGGACAGCGTAATGTACAAACAGCGTTCGCCGGCGAGTGCGCCTGCCATAAGAAAATGCAGAGCGACCGTGGTTTTGCCGGTTCCGGGCTCACCTTCGAGCAAGAACACATGTCCGCGAGATAAACCACCGGCCAGGATGTCGTCCATACCCACAATGCCGGTAGCGGCTTTTGCACTGATCAACGCGTTAGATGTAGACAAAAAATGCCCTCTCATGACTAGGGGAGTCGAGGCGCTTTATCGAAAGCGGTCGCCTGATCTACTTGACCCCTTGGCGAGATGGCGGTTCAGAATTTTCTTTGAACGCTCGTTCAGAGCCCTTGCTGCAACGCGGGATCGTCGGGGTTCAGTTGTTCGAGTTGGGCCAGCAGAACCTGCACATTCTGCAGTTGGCCGCTCTCTTTCCAGTAATTGATCAGCAACACCCGTGCTTTGCGATCAGCGGGATGACGCTGAACGATTTCCTGCAACTGCTTTTGCGCGGCCTCCAGTTCCTCGGCGCTGTGCAGAGTGGTGGCGAGGTCGTAGCGGTAATCCTTGTTGTCAGGTTCCAGTTCGACCGCTTTGGACAAGCCGAGCAGGGCGTATTCACGCTGACCGTGGTGCAGCAGCCAAAGACCGAGGGCATGTTGCAGATACGCGGAGTCTGGCTGGGCCTTGAGCTGTCGGGCGAGTAATTGTCGGGCGGCGTCAGTCTGTCCCTGGCGGTCAAGCACATCGATCTGCATGACCAGCGCCTGCAGGTTGCCGGGTTCCAGACGCAGCGTATTGTCCAGTGCAATCTGAGCGTTTTTGAGTTCAGCGTTATGGATGTAAAGGCGAGCCAGTTGCGCATAGTTGGCTGCACTTTCAGGTTGGCCCTTGAGCACTTGCTCCCAGCCGTCAATCGCCTGCTGCAGCGGCGCGAAGTACAGGCCTAGCTCATCAGGCGTCAAACCGAGCAGGGCGTTGATCGCGGCAAAACGGACGGTTTGATTTTCATCATCAAGCATCGGCCCCAGCAACAGGCTGCGTTCACCGCCCGGAACCAGTCCAAGCACACTGTTGATTGCCGCTGCACGCACCTTGGGCGATTTGTTCTGCAGGTCCGCATCGGCGAGTTTCAAGGCCAGCGGACTGGGGTAGTTAGCCAGTTCGTCATGCAGCCAGACGCGTCGCTTGACCGACAGATCGGCACGCCCCAATTGTTGATACAACTGACGTGCCGCGCCCGCTTGACCGGTACGGGCGGCGCTCAGCGCTTCGCTGTAACCGTGCCTGATCGCGTCCGGGATCACCGGGGCGCTGCTGCGCAGGGATAACCAGGCCACGGTGATGACCAGCACGAGGCCAAGGCTGATGAGCAGGTAACGGCGGGACTTGAGCATGCAGGATTCCGAAAACAGGCGAACTTGAGCGCAGCGGCAAGCTTCGGTCAGCCCGGCCTGTGAGTCAAACCCGATACATGCGAATCGGCCTACAAGTCGCGTCGACTCTGTGAGTCGTGAAGTTTTCAAGGCAGTGTCTACGCTTGGAGGAGTTGTTTCGACGAGTGTGCCCATGCAAGCCCTGCTCAATTACTTCAAGGCCGTGATACATCCCGGTCAGGCGATCCTGCTGTTTGCCTTGCGCACCATCGCGGCGGGGTTGCTGACGCTGTATCTGGCGTTTGTGTTCGATCTTGACCAACCCAAGTGGTCGATCATGGCGGTCGTCATTGTCAGCCAGCCGCTGGCAGGGATGGCGTTGGCGCGCAGTTTCGGTCAGGTGATCGGTACCACCCTGGGGGCGGCCGTCGCGGTGTTGATCATGGCGATTTTCCCGCAGGCGCCGCTGCCATTCATTACCACGCTGGCCTTGTGGCTGGCCTTGTGCACGGCAGGCGGCACCTTGCTGCGCTACACCAGCTCCCAGGCATTTGTACTCAGTGGCTATACCGCTGTGGTGGTGGCATTACTGGCTATTCCCAATCAGGACGGCACCTTTCTATTGGCCATCACCCGCGTCACCGAGACCCTGCTGGCCGTGGCGTGTGTCTGTGTGGTCAGCTTGCTCACGGCGCGCCCGGAAGCCGTGGCCAAGGGGTATTTCGCCAAGGTCGACCAAGTGATCAAACTCGTCGCCAGCCACGCCGCTGCAGTGATTCGCACAGAAGAAAGCGAAGCCCAATTTCAGCGCCGACAAATGCAGTTGCTCGGTGAAATCAGCGTCCTTGAAGGGCTGCGGCGCCACCTGTATTTCGACGCGCCACGATTGCGCAGTGCCAACAATCTGGTGCTGCTATTGGGCAACCAGCTGATGTTGCTGACGTCTCGGTTGACCGCATTGAGGCATCAGCGCGAACTGCTCACCGAGCGCTGGGAGGGCGATTTGCCGCAGAATGTCCAGCGCCTGCGTGCCGCTGAACTGGCGCTTCTCGATCAGTTGGCGGAGCAGGGGAGGTCTATGTCTGCCGAGACGCGGCATCACTTCGTCACGCTGCAACAGCAGTTCGAAGCATTGGCTTACCAGACTGAACAGTTGACCGAAGACCTGAGCGCCCCCCTGCGGTCACTGGCTTGGGCGTTGCGCTGGGAGCAGGCGCGGCTATTGCAGCAACTGGAGCAAATACTGGAATTGAGCGACGCGATTCAGGAGGGGCGCGAGGCCAGTTGCCTTTATCGCGGTCAGGCCAGCCCACTGCATCTGGATTTCACGCTGGCCACCATGAACGCCATACGAGCCTTCACCGCCTTGCTGGTGGCCGGGCTGATCTGGATCGAAACGGCCTGGGACGGCGCTCGGGGCGGGATGATTCTGGTAGGGATTCTTTGTTCGCTCATGGCGACTTTCCCGCGACCGCTGATGGCCGCGCAAAGTTATGCCCGTGGATTGGGGTTGGCACTTGTGGTCTCGGCGGTCTATCAGTTCATGCTGGTGCCGGCGATCAGCGATTTCGAGTTGCTGGCGTTGATACTTGCCCCTCTGCTTTACGTGATCGCGGTGGGTTTGGCGAGCCCGGCGACTGCCGGAATCGGTATGGGCCTTGGGCTGTCGAGTTTTCTTCTCCTCGGCCCACAGAATGTCGGCACCGGGCAGAACACGGCCATTCAATGGTTCGAGTTTGCCGGTGCTTACGTCAGCGCGGCGATGCTGGCGCTGATCGTCTATGCGTGGATTTTTCCGTTTCGCCCGGTCTGGCGAGTTCGCCGGTTGTATCACGAGGCGCGCGAGCAGGTTTATGAACTGACCAAAACACCGCCTACCGACCAACAACAATTCGCCTTCGAAAGCCGCATGGTTGATCGCCTTACCAGCATGCTTGGCTTGTTGCCGGCAACAAATGACCGCGCCATGCAGCAGCTATATGAAATCAGTCTGGCGTGCGTAGCCTTGGGTGTGGCCACCCACCAACTCAGGCAGCAGGCGCAGAACAATGCACTGCTGACGGATGCGTTCAGCCAGCGCTTGTCTTCAAGCCTGCGCAAGACCGGGCGCTTTGTGGCGGGTCGCCACGACGCACAACTGGCGCCGTTGCTGGTCAAGCTGCACGGGTTGGGGGATGAGCTGGATGATTTGCACGTCGCCAGTCATGAACATTTATGGTCGGTGTTCCGCATGCGTGTAGCTTTGATGATCGTCGTTTCATTCCTTGAGCGCCATGGCGAACAGTTGCAACGTAATGCCCCGGAAGGAGAGCCAGCCCTTGCCCATTGATTTCGAGATTGGCGGCGTTTATCTGCCACCGATTGCCCAGGCCCTGTTGCTGGCCATACCGATATTCATGTTGCTGGACTGGGTTTTGCGCCGACTGGGGGTGATGCGACGGGTCTGGCATGAAGCACTTTTTGAGGGCGCGTTGTATGTCTGCGTCTGTGCCACGCTGATTTTGCTGATGGGAGCCTGATGCCTTGAAAGTGTTACTTGCTCGATTGACGACGTTGGCGGTGGTGATACTGGCAATCGTGCTCGGCTGGTTTGCCTGGGAGCATTACACCCGCGCGCCGTGGACCCGGGATGCCCGGGTGAGGGCGGACGTGGTGACCTTATCGGCTGATGTTTCGGGACGCATCGTCAGTCTGGCGGTGCAGGACAATCAGCATGTCGACAAAGGCCAGCTGTTGATGGAAATCGATCCGGCACGCTACCGCTTGGCGGTAGAGCATTCGCGGCGCGCGGTTGAAGTGGCAAAGGCCACACTGGGGCAGTCGCAAGCCGCGATTGTTGCCAGTGAAGCACTGCTCAAACAGCGTCAAAGCGAAGAGCGCCGGCGGCGTAAGCTCAAACAGGGCTTTGCCATCTCCGGGGAGGAATGGGAAAAATCCAGTACCGATGTGGCTGTTGCCCAGGCTGATCTGTTGCGCAATCAGGCCAATCTCGGGCTGGCCGAAGCCAACGTGCAATTGGCGATTGCCGCACTGACTCAAGCGCAACTGGACCTGCAGCGTACTCGTGTCGAATCGCCGGTCAGCGGCTATGTCACCAACCTGTTGACGCGTCAGGGTGATTACGCGGTGGCCGGTGGGGCGCTGTTGGCGCTGGTCGACAGTGATTCGTTCTACATCAGCGGCTATTTCGAAGAAACCAAACTGCCGCGAATCGAGGAAGGCGATCGGGTGCGGGTTCAGTTGATGAGCGGTGAAACCTTCGGGGGCACGGTGCAGAGCATCGCCTTCGCCATCGCCGACCGTGAAAACGCCCCGGGCAGTCGCCTGCTGGCCAACATCAATCCGAGTTACACCTGGGTAAAACTGGCGCAACGGGTGCCAGTACGGATCGAAATCGACGGTGACTATGCCGGCAAGAACCGCTTGCGGGCAGGTACCACCGCCACAGTCACGATTCTGGAAAACAAAAAAGATCAGGCACAAAAAAGCCCCGCGACCGAATGATACGCGGGGCAAAAAATTTGGTTGGTTGCGGCCAACCAAAGGAGCTCTTTAACAACTCTTACTGAATGGCGACTGTCTCTGGCTGCCAGCCACCCCCCAGCGCCTTGTAGATCGCGACGATGCCGCGATACAAATCGACTTCGGCCTGGGCCTGGCTGTCTTCGGCATTCAGACGTTCACGTTGGGCGTCGAGCAGCACGAGGAAGTCCGTCGTGCCTTCGCGGTAACGAATCTCTGCCAGGTCAGCGGCCTTGCGGCTCGATTCACTCTGACGGATCAGCGAGATCAGGCGTTGCTGGCGTTTGCCGTAATCGCTGAACGCGTTTTCCGACTCTTCCAGTGCCAACAGCACTTGTTGCTCGTAGGTCGCCAAGGCGCCTTCGGCATCCGCATCGGCGCCGCGCAAGCGCGCTCTAACGCTGCCAAGGTCGAAGGCTGCCCACGTAATGCTAGGGCCAAGTGCCCAGGCACTGGCCGCCGAAGAACCGATCTGCGAGCCGCGCCCGGCCGTCCAGCCGAGGAAACCGCTGAGGCTGACCCGTGGGAACAGGTCTGCTTTGGCCACGCCGATCCGCGCCGTGGCCGAGGCCAGCTTGCGTTCAGCGCTGAGGATGTCCGGACGGCGTTGCAGCAGTTCGCCCGGGTTCCCGATTGGGAGGGCCTTGGCAATCGCCGGCAAGTCTTTTGGACTCAGATCGACGGTCAGCTTGTCCGGACGCTCACCCAGGAGGGTGGCGATACGGTTTTTCTGTCGAACCTGTTCCGCCTGCAGTTGCGGCACGCTGGCTTCGACCGAGGCCAGACGCGCATCGGCACGTTCGACATCGAGCTGATCGCCAACGCCGGCGTCACGCAGGCTGATGGTGATCTTGCGCGACGCCTGCTGGTTTTTCAGATTGGCCACGGCGATCTTTTCCCGCAGTTGGGCGCCGCGCAGTTGACCGTAGGCGTCCACCAGTTCGGCAATCATGGTGACTTGCAGTTGGTAGAGATCGGCCTCGGCGGCCTGTTGGTCGGCGTCGCTGGCTTCCAGATTGCGCTGGATGCGACCGAACAAGTCCAGCTCCCAAGCCATGTCCAGGCCCAGGTCATAGCGTTCGCTGCTGACCCGTTTGGTGGTCTGACCGGGAATCTGCCCCTTGGCCAGATCACTGCTGGCGCGGCTGGTAATGGTCGGCATTGCGTCGTTGCTGGCGTCGTCGCGGATCGCTCGGGCGGCTTTCCAGCGGGCGAACGCCACGCGCAGTTCTCGGTTGCCTTGCAGCGATTGGGTCACCAACTGGTTGAGAGTCGGATCGTCGAACTGCTGCCACCAGATGCCTTCGAATTTCGAACGGTCAAAGTTTTTTTGACCGTTGGCGCCGTCGGTGGCGGTCGTGATGTTGGCCGCTTCCGTCGCCGGGGTCTTGTAGTCGGGACCGACGGCGCAGGCGCTGAGTGCCAGCACCAGCAGGCTCGGCAGGAAGACTTTCAGACTCATTGTTGCGCCTCCAGTTTCAGAGCTTTGGCCGCTTTGCGCGCTTCGCTGCGCTCGACAAAGTTGCGAATCAGTACGTAGAAGACTGGCGTCAGCAACAGACCGAAGAAGGTCACCCCGAGCATCCCGGAGAACACCGCTACACCCATGGCGTGACGCATTTCGGCACCGGCACCGCTGGAGAACACCAGGGGCACCACGCCCATGATGAACGCAAAGGAGGTCATCAGGATCGGCCGCAGACGCAGACGGCAGGCTTCCAGTACCGCCGCCAGCGGGTCGAGCCCCTCCAACTGTTTATCCTTGGCGAACTCGACGATCAGAATCGCGTTCTTGCAGGCAAGCCCCACCAGTACGATCAAGCCGATCTGGGTGAAGATGTTGTTGTCACCGCCGGAGATGATCACACCGGTGATGGCCGACAGCAGGGTCATCGGTACGATCAGGATCACCGCCAATGGCAGGCTCCAGCTTTCGTACTGAGCGGCGAGCACCAGGAACGCCAGCAGTACACAAAGCGGGAACACGAACAGCGCGGTGTTGCCGGACAGAATCTGCTGGTAGGTCAGGTCGGTCCATTCGTAGGTCATGCCGTTCGGAAGTTCATCCTTGAGCAGTTTCTCGATGGCTTTTTCCGCTTGGCCCGAGCTGTAGCCGGGAGCAGCTGCACCGTTGATTTCCGCAGTGATGAAACCGTTGTAGTGCATCACGCGATCGGGACCTGAGGTGTCGCTGACCTTGATGAAGGTCGCCAGCGGGATCATTTCGCCTTTGTTGTTGCGCACTTTCAATTGGCCGATCTGATCGGACTCGAGGCGGAACTGCTGCTCGGCCTGAACGTTGACCTGATAGGTGCGGCCAAAACGGTTGAAATCGTTGGCATACAGCGAGCCCAGGTAGATCTGCAGGGTGTCGAAGATGTCGCTGATCGCCACGCCGTGGGTCTTGGCTTTTTCGCGGTCAATGGCGGCATCGACCTGCGGCACGTTCACGGTGTAACTGGTGAACAGGCCCGCCAGTTCCGGCACGTTGCGGCTCTTGTTGATGATGTTCATGGTTTCTTTGTACAGCTCGTCGTAGCCCAGGTTGCCCCGGTCTTCGATTTGCAGACGGAAACCACCAATGGTGCCCAGACCTTGTACCGGCGGTGGCGGGAAGATCGCCATGTACGCTTCCTGAATGTTGGCGAACTGGCCGTTCAAGGCTCCGGCAATTGCACCGGCGGACATGCTCGGGTCTTTACGTTCGTCGAACGGTTTTAGGGTCACGAACACGATGCCGGCGTTCGGGCTGTTGGTGAAGCCGTTGATCGACAGTCCCGGGAACGCTACAGCGCTTTGCACCCCTGGCTGTTTCAGGGCCAGATCGGACATGCGCTTGATCACGTCTTCGGTACGATCCAGGCTCGCAGCGTCCGGCAGTTGCGCGAAGGCCACCAGGTATTGCTTGTCCTGGCCGGGTACGAAACCGGTCGGGGTGCTGGAGAAACCGAAGAAGGTCAGCACCATCAGGCCTGCGTACAGCAGCAGGGCGATGCCGCTGCCACGGATGACCCGGCGAACGGTACCAACGTAACCATGGCTGGCCTTTTCAAAGAACCGGTTGAACGGACGGAACAGCCAGCCGCCGAAGATCTTGTCCAGCAATTTGGAGAAGCGGTCTTTCGGCGCGTCATGACTTTTCAGTAATACAGCGGCCAGTGCCGGCGACAGGGTCAGCGAGTTGAACGCCGAGATCACGGTCGAAATCGCAATGGTCAACGCGAATTGCTTGTAGAACTGCCCGGTGAGACCGGAGATGAACGCCGCCGGAACAAACACCGCACACAGCACCAGTGCCGTGGCAATGATCGGCCCGGTCACCTCACGCATGGCGCGCTTGGTGGCTTCGACCGGCGCCAATCCGAGTTCGATGTTCCGTTCGACGTTCTCCACTACCACAATGGCGTCGTCCACCACGATCCCGATGGCCAGTACCAGGCCGAACAGCGACAGGGCGTTGAGCGAGAAGCCGAACAGGTGCATCACCGCAAACGTACCGATCAACGATACCGGCACCGCCACCAAAGGAATGATCGAGGCGCGCCAGGTCTGCAGGAACAGGATCACCACCAGAACCACGAGGATCAGCGCTTCGAAGAGGGTGTGAACCACCGCTTCGATCGAGCCACGCACGAAGATCGTCGGGTCATAGACGATGCTGTAGTCCATGCCTTGCGGGAAGCCTTTCTTCAGTTCGTCCATCTTCGCCCGGACTTCGTTGGAGATGTCGATGGCGTTGGAGCCTGGGCGCTGGAAGATCGGGATCGCGACGGCGGGCTGGTTATCCAGCAACGAACGCAAGGCGTATTGACTGGAACCCAGTTCGACGCGGGCGATGTCTTTGAGGCGGGTGATTTCACCGTCATCGCCTGCGCGAATGATGATGTTCTCGAACTCTTCCTCGGTGACCAGGCGGCCCTGCGTGTTGATCGACAGCTGGAAACTCTGGGCGTTCGGGGCAGGGGGGGCGCCCAGTTGGCCGGCAGCGACCTGACGGTTTTGTTCACGAATCGCGGTGACGACATCGGTGGCCGTCAGATTGCGCGAAGCGGTCTTGTTCGGATCGAGCCAGACCCGCAGCGAGTAGTCGCCCATGCCGAACAGTTGCACGTCACCGACACCGTTCAGACGAGCAAGCTCATCCTTGATGTTGAGGATGGCGTAGTTGGACAGGTAGAGCATGTCGTAGCGCTTGTCCGGCGAGGTCAAGTGCACAACCATGGTCAGGTCGGGCGAGGCCTTGTCGACGGTGATACCGATGCGCGTCACTTCCTCGGGAAGTTTCGGCTCGGTGCGGGTCACCCGGTTTTGTACCTGCACCTGCGCGTTGTCCAGGTCAGTGCCCAGGGCGAAGGTGATGGTCAGGGTGATCTTGCCGTCAGCGGTCGATTGCGAGGACATGTACAGCATGTTCTCGACACCGGTAATGGCCTGCTCCAGCGGAGCGGCCACGGTTTCACCGATGACTTTAGGGTTGGCACCCGGGAAGTTGGCACGTACCACGACGGTCGGCGGAACGACTTCCGGGTATTCGCTGATCGGCAATTGAAACAGCGAGATCGCACCGGCGATCAGGATCAACAGCGACAGCACCGCTGCGAAGATCGGCCGTGAAATGAAGAATTGGGAAAAATTCATCGGAGTTGTCGTCCCTTAACCGCGTGGGGTCGTAGCAGCCAGCTTCGCAACCGAACCGGACGCACCTTTGGCAGGGGCGTCTTTAGGCGGGTTGCTGGCTTCCAGCGCTTGACGTTGTTGTGCGAGTGCCGCGATGGTTTGTTCGCTGGCCATCGGCACCACTTCAGGGGTGACCGGTGAGCCAGGACGTACCCGTTGCAAGCCCTTGACGATGATCGTGTCGTCCTTGTTCAGACCGGTACGGACGATGCGCAGGCCTTCGATCTTCGGACCGAGTTCGACGGCGCGATAAACGGTGTTGTTGTCCGCGTCCATCACCAGTACGAACTTCTTGCCCAGGTCGGTGCCCACCGCTTCATCGTTGATCAGCATGGCGTCGTAGGTGCCGCTGCCGACCAGTTTCAGCCGTGCATACAGACCCGGGGTATAGAGGCCGTCGCTGTTGTCGAATACCGCGCGACCACGAATGGTGCCGGTCTTCGGGTTGACCTGGTTGTCGACGAAGTTCATGTGGCCCAGGTGCGGGTTGCCGTCTTCATTGGACAGGCCCATATACACCGGGGTGCCGGCCCCGCGCTGACCCTGGCGGGCGAGTTGGGTGTATTTGAGGAATACGCGCTCGTCGGCGTCGAAGTAGGCGTAGACCTTGTCGGTGGAGACCACACTGGTCAGTGGCGTGACGTCGGCGGTCACCAGGTTGCCGGCGGTGATCTCGGCACGGCTGACACGGCCGGTGATCGGCGACGTGACGCGGGTGAAGCTCAGGTTCAGTTTGGCCAGATCCAGTTGCGCTTGCAGCGCACCGACGGCGGCGCGGGCTTCTTTAGCCGCGCTGGTACGCGAATCAGCCAACTCGGCGGAGATGGCGTTGCTGGTACGCAGACGCTCGCCACGAGCCGCCTCGTTTTCACTGCGGGTGGCGTTGGCGCGGGATTGGGCGACCAGTGCTTCGAGGCGGCGAACCTCGGCCTGGAATGGGCGCGGGTCGATCTGGAACAGCAAGTCGCCTTTCTTGACCAGCGCACCTTCGGTGAAGGCGACGTCGTCGATCTGGCCGGAGACCCGTGGACGGATTTCAACGGTTTGCGGCGCTTCGAGGCGCCCGGTGAATTCATCCCACTCGTTGACCGGTTGTTCCAGCACCTTGGCCACGCTGACTTTCGCAGCAGGCGCGGCGGCGGCAGTCTCCGGAGTCTTGCCGCAAGCGCTCATCACCAGCACGGCCAACATGGCCAAGGGGAAGCGCAAATGTTTGAGTGACTGTTCCATGGATTGATCCGCCAATGTATTGAAGATGGGCGGATGATGCTGGGCGGGGGTGGGATGGCACGAATCGAATGAAGCAAAGGTAACTATCATTCGGAATGATATAAGGGCCGAGTGAGCCCTCTAGCATGCACCTTTCGTTAGGTGGCTATCAATCATCGCTGATGGCAAATTTTTCTTGCCGGCAGTGCAATGTTCGACGCTGAGGCTGAGCGGCGGGGATTATGTGGCGATTAAAAAGACGAACCCGCCACGGCGGCGGGTTCGAGATTGCAATCAGAGTGTTGGCAACTGGCCGATGCGGCCCATCATTTCCGTGACGATTTGCAGATCCAGCTGGAATTGATCCACGGTCTTGAACTCGCCATCGGTATGGCCGGTGTACTTGACGTCTGGCCGCGCCAGGCCGAACTGCACGCCGTTGGGCAACTCATGCACCGAGGTCGCTCCTGCTGAAGTGCCGAACTCGTGTTTCATGCCCAGGTTCTCAGTCGCCACAGCCAACAGCGCCTTGACCCATTCACCTTCGGGATTGCGGTACATCGGTTCGGCGACCGAATAGTCGAAAGTAACGGCAACGTGGCTGTTCTTGCTCCAGGCTGCCAGTTTCTCAGCGATTTCGGCCTTGAGTTTCTCGGGTGATTTGCCTTTTGGAACCCGCAGGTTGACCGCAAGCTTGAAGGTGTTGTCATCCATCGCGACATAGGTCAGCGACGTGGTCAGCGGGCCCATGAAGGCGTCGGAGAAGCCAACACCGAGTTTGTTGCCCAGGTAATCCAGCCCCCAGTTGTCAGCCGCGTAGCGGGCAGCATCGGTGATGTGGTTGTGCTTGAGCGCGACCTTGCCATCAAGGCTGTTGATGAAGTCGAGCATGCGCGCCACCGGATTGACCCCGGACTCGGGTTCGGAGGAGTGGGCGGACACGCCCGTGACCGTCAACTTGACGTCTTTGCCGTCGACCTTGCTGCTGATCTGGAAATCGCCGCCATTGCGTTTGGCGTATTCGGCGCCGGCCTTTTGCAGGCTGGCCGCCAGCTCAGCGGGCTGGTCAGTGACCAGTGTGGCAACCGACGCCGAAGGAATCTGATTGGTCGCCAGGCCTCCCGTCATCGAGATGATTTGCGCGCCTTTGCCCTCGGCCTGACGCTTGGCAAAGTGGGCCATGACCGTGCCGTAACCTTTCTCGGCAATCACCACTGGATAACCGCCATCCAGCGCCAAATTGTACTTGGGCGTTGGATTGCGCTCGAAGTAGTAGGGAATCGCGTCGCCAGTGGTTTCTTCGGTGGTGTCCACCAACAACTTGAAATTGCGCGCCAGCGGCAGCTTTTCTTCCTTGATCACCTTCATCGCGTAGAGCGTGACGACGATGCCGTTCTTGTCATCTTCGGTGCCGCGGCCATACATGCGGTCACCGATCAGGGTGATCTTGAATGGATCAAGACGGGTGCCGTCCTTCAGTACCCAGTTTTCCGGCGTCACGGGCACTACGTCAGCATGGGCATGAATGCCGACGACTTCATCGCCGGTGCCTTCGAGGGAAATCTCATAGACCCGGTTGTCGATGTTGCGAAAGTTCAGGTTGAAAGACTGGGCGAGGCCCTTGATCTTTTCGCCGATCTTGATGAATGCCGGGTTGTCGTGCTGGGCAACGCCGTCCTTGCGAAAGGTCGGGATTTGGACCAGGTCGCGCAGCGTCTCGGTGGCTGCCGCGCTGTATTTCACGCGTGCATAGAGGCCGAGCAGGCGATAGATCTCGTTCTGTTGTTCAGCCGTCAGGGTTTTATTGTCGAGAAACGCGCCGATGGCCGGGCCGATGTCGGCCGTTTTGGCCAGGTCGCTCTTGGCCAGGTCACCGAGGAACTGGCGGAAATCCGTGACCGAACCGGTGCTGAAGGTCTTGAGGATTTCAGCGCTCTGTGGCGGGGTGATGTTGGCCTGAGCCGGCACCGTGAATAGCGACAATGAGGCCAGCATCAGCGAGGTTGCGGCCAGATTCTTGAGAGGGAAATTCATGACTCGGGGGCATTCCTTTGCAGGGCAGTTGATAAGACGTGTCTCAGCGCTGAGACACATGCATTTACAAACTAACACTGCAGCGGACAGGCACGGGAGTCCTGAAACGGGATCTGTCGCACAGGACGGTAAAAACGACGCACAAGCGAAAGAGCGCACTTAATGAGCCAACAGGCTTTAACTGTCATTGCGCCGTTTACACCGCTAGAGGCTGTATCTGCGTTTGAAGCTGGCCGCTGACGACGGATATTTCTTTGAATTGGTCGCGGTCGCGCTGAATGAACAAAGCGTCCAGGCCGCGTGCCTGTGCCACGCGTGGACCTTCGATGTCGCCCAGAACCATCAGTGCCGTCGCCCAGGCGTCGGCAAGCATGCACGAGGAAGCCGTCACCGTGACGGACGCGAGTGAGTTGGCCAAGGGGGCGTCGGTCGCCGGGTTCATGGTGTGTGCGTAGGATTGCCCCCCTATATCGACCCAGTGTCGATAGTCACCGGACGTGGCGATGGCACAGTCGCTGAGTTCCATCACCCCCATGACTTCGCGCACACCGCGACAGGGTTTCTCGATGGCTACGGCCCAGGGTTGAGCATCAGGTTTGACGCCCCTGGCGCGCATTTCACCGTCGATGCCGACCAGATAGCAGGTGATGCCGAACCCTTCCAGACAGCGAGCCAATTGATCGACCCCGAAGCCTTTGGCGATGCCGTTCAAATCAAGATTCAGCGGCGCACGTTTGCGAACCTGATTGCGTTGCAGATCAACCTCTAGTGCTTTGCTGGCGGACAGTCGAGGTTTTGGCGAGTCGGTACCGAGCATCTGTTCGGTGATCGAGGGTTCGTCGGGGCCGAATCCCCAGGCCTGCACCAGATCTCCTACAGCGATATCGAAGGCGCCATTGGACTGTTGACTGACCCGCAGCGCGGCGGCCAACACCGTGGTCAGCTCCTGAGGCACCGACAGCCATTGCTGCTCGGCAGCGGCATTGAGGCGGTTTAGATCGGAATCGGGCTTCCAGGTCGACATCTGCTGATCGACCCGGTGTACCGCATGGGCGAGGCCCAGGCCGATCTCGTCACAATTGATCCCGGGCTCGGCATAGAACAGGGCCGTGTAGCGGGTGCCCATGGTTTCGCCGTTCAAACGGTAGCGTTGCGTATCAGTAGACATCTTCACGGTAGCGTCCTTGTGCCTTGAGCGTGATCACGCTGAGGTTGAGCGGTGCCAAGACCTCATCCAGCGCCTGCATCACCCCTTTGGCCATTTCTCGGCTGCCACACACCAGCACTTGTGCGCCTTTTTCAATCAAATGGCGCAACGCGAGTGCGTCGCTGATCAACCGGTCTTGCACGTAACTACGATCCTGAACCTGGGAAAAAACGGCGCGCAGGGCGGTGAGGCGCCGGTCTGCCAGATAACGGTTGAGCTCCGGTTCGTAGAGGAAGTCGGAAGCGGGGTTGCGTCCGCCCCAATACAAGTGCATCGGGTGCCGCGCCTTGTTGTTGCGGATAAAACCGGCCAGTGGGCCAATGCCAGTACCGGCGCCGATCAGAATGACCGGGTGGGTCCCGGACGCCGGCCGAAATTGCGGGTTGGGCTGGATAAACGCTTCGATCGTCGCACCGATGCTCAAACCATGCAGGAACTGAGAGCAAACGCCGCCTTCATGTTTGCGTACGCAGATCTCCAGAACGCCGTCTTCTGCGCTGCTGGCCAGCGAATAAAAACGCGGAACCGCGCTGCCCGGCGGGACAATGCCGACCAGGTCGCCGGCCTGAAAGCTCGGCAGTGAGCTGGCTGCCTTGAAGCGCAGGACGTGAGTGGGGGCATTGACTTGCTCGCCATAGGCGATGCATTCGGTCAGGACCAGTTGCTGGGTGCGCGGGTGGCTGGGGCGGTGAACCAACGTCAGTTCGTGACCCAGCACGTCGCCCAAGGCCGCGCCCCAGCGAGCAAATTCCTGTGGAGACTGACGGTTGACCGTTTCCAGTCCCAGCAACGGCGAACCGCCGGCTTGTTCCATCGCTTGTTGAACCTGATGGGCGTACTGACAGAATTGCGCAAACTGCCTGTCCCCCAAACCCAGTACCGCAAACGGCTGGCCAGGCGTGAGGCCGACCTGGCTCAGTTGCGTGAGAAACTGTGACGCCGAGGCCGGAGCGTCGCCGTCACCGTGGGTTGCGGTGAGGATGAGTATCCGCTGAGCGCCGTGATAATCGGCTTTCCATTCATTGAGTGCGGCGCTATGGACTCGGTGGCCTGCCTGGTGCAAGGCGTCGTGCAGGGTTTTGGCAAATCCCCAAGTGCTGTTGTTTTCACTGCCCACCAGAATCACGCTGTCGGCGCAGTGAGCCGGGCTGTTGTGCTGGATCTTCGCGCCAGCCTTGCGCCGGCGCCACCAGAGCAGAATGCCGGTCACGCTCATTAACGGCACGCACAGGGCGCAGAGGCCAAGCGGCAGGCCCAGCCACCAGAGGCCTTCGCCGGTGTGCAACTGGTAAATCAGCTCGTAAAGGTTACGCATCGCGTCATGGGCTTGATAGGACAGCAAGTCGCCGTTGACCGGATCGACATAGCCGTCGCCCTGAGCGGTGCGCAGAGAGAATACGTCTTGCGGGTTGTCGGCACTCGGGTAGACCAGTTCACGCAGGTCATTCAGGTCGACGGCCTGCAGGGCTGGCAGGCTGGCCACAGGCAAGGCCGGGCCGGCGCTGATGTGAGTGGGGAAGGCCGGCTCGTTCTGAGTGCCGTCGGCGATCAAACCGAACGTGGTGCCGGACATGTATAGCCCGCTCACGGCCGACAGCAGCAGCCCGAGCAAGGCCAGGCGCCCGACTTCGGCGTGCCAGCGCTGGCTGAAGGTGCCGCGCAGTGGTCGCAGAAGATTGCGCCAGCCACCCAGACGCCGCGCCAGCAACAACGCGCCGGACACCGACAGGATCAACATGAACAGCGCACCGACGCCCGACACCCCGTGACCGGGTGTCCCGAGGAACAGCGAGCGATGCAGGTCTTTGACCCAGCGCGAGAAGCCGGACGGCTCGTAAGGCGCCAGACCCTGGCCTGTCAGTGGATCGACCTTTTCAGCGCCGGAGCGCCCATCCTGGCGGTAATAGACGATGACCGTCCCGGACGCTGTCCGCTGGATTTGCTCAACCCCCGGAAAATGGTCGGCGACGCGCCCGGCCAACTGGCCGACGCTGAGCTGCCCGGCAGCGGTTGAAGTGCTGTGCAGGCGTTCCAGCGCAGGATCAACGGACAATATGGCGCCGCTGATGGCCAATAACATGACCAGCAGAGCGGCAATCAGACCGGGCAGTGAGTGGAACTGGCGAAGCATGTTCGGCCTCCAGAGTGGGCGGTACTACAGGTCGTAGGTAAACGAATCGACATAGGTGCTGCCAGTCACCGGCTGCCCCGAACCCTTTGAGGTCAGCGGCACACTGATGTCGGCTCGGCCTTCGCGCTTGTCCTCGACGGCACTGTCGATCCGGATCTGATACCCGGCATCAATCAAGGCGTCTGCCAGTTCAACACTGACCTTCAGCGTGCGGCCGCTGCCGACACTGGCGCCGCTGACGCCGTCAAATTCGCTGCGCTGCATGCCGCTGCCACGGGCCCAGTCGGTCAAGTGGCGGTAGTACTTGGCCTTCTTGCCAGCGACCCAAAGGGTTTTTTGGTATTGGCCATTGGCATCTGTGACATAAATCGCCAGGTACGCATCGTTGCCGCTGTAGTTTTTGAGCTGGGTGGTCAGCGTCACTTCACGCGCCTGGGCCAACCCTGGCAGAGCAATGGCACCAATGAGACAGCCTGCTGCGATGATTTTTTTCATGTGGATGTCCTGTTTGAGCGTTGTGGCGAGAGCCTGTACCCGTTGGCTGACAGCAACCTGAAAGGCCCGGAAATAAATCGGCGATGACTATTCGGCGGCGCGTTCGGGCAGGTAGTCCTCGTTGTCTGCGCCATACTGAAAACCTGCTGAATCTTCAGATTCACGTCAGGTAAGGCGGTTAGGGTGCGACACAACAACCATCACAGGAGGCGCCAGATGCGGGTTTTATTGGTCGAGGACGCAGCCGGGCTGGGGGAGGCCGTGCGCGAGCAGATCGCCGATGACGGCCATGCCGTTGATTGGGTGCAGCGCCTGGACCATGCACGCAATAGCGTGAGCTCTACGCCTTATGACTTGATCCTCCTGGACTTGATGCTGCCGGACGGTCGCGGGCTGGATTTTTTGCGTCAGCAGCGTTCAGCCGGAGACACAACACCGGTGATCATCCTCACCGCTCAGGATCAGATATCCGATCGTATCGCCGGCCTCAACGCCGGGGCCGACGACTATCTGGTCAAACCGTTCGACCTGTTTGAGTTGTCGGCCCGCGTGGCGGCTGTGGCCCGCCGTTACAGCGGTAACCCCAATCCGCAAATCAAACTCGCTGATTTGCAAGTCGACATGAGTGCCCGCACGGTGATGCGCGCCGGTGTATTCGTCGACCTGACGTCGCGTGAATGGGCGCTGTTCGAAGCGTTTGTCCAGCGTCCGAGCGCGCTGCTGTCCAAGTCGCAACTGGAGGAGCGTCTGTACGCGTTTGGCGCCGAAATCGAGAGCAACACCATTGAGGTCTATATCAGCCGACTGCGTAAAAAACTGGGCCGTGACCTGATTGAGACTGTGCGTGGCATGGGTTACCGGTTGGCGTCCGTATGAAGTCGCCCTCAAGTCTGCAAAAACGCCTTGGCCTGGGATTGACGCTGGGTATGACGTTGCTCTGGCTGGGCGCGACCGTCGGGGCCTGGCTGGTGGTGCAGCATGAGTTGAACGAGGCGTTCGACAGTGCATTGGAGGAGACCGCACAACGCATCCTGCCCCTGGCGGTACTGGAAATCAGCAATCGTGAAGAGCCCCGTGAAGCTCAACATGTCGCCACCCTGAAAATGGACAACGAATACCTGATGTACGTGGTGCGCGATGCCAAGGGTCAGATTCTGATGCAGTCTCACGATGCCAATCCGAAGATCTTCAACCCACAACCGAGTGAAGGCTTTTCCACCACCAAAAAATATCGTCTGTACGGGGCCAGTGCGTTGCGCCAGACGTTGTTCATAGACGTTGCCGAACCCTTGGGGCATCGCCGTGAAGCGGCCCGGGAAGCCTTGTTCGCCTTGCTGTTGCCGTTACTGGCGCTGATTCCCATCAGTCTATTGGGCACCTGGTTGTTTGTTCGCATCAGCTTGCGCAGCGTGTTGGCCTATCGTCGCGCGGTTGAAGCGCGCGGTGTGGGAGATCTGTCACCGATCAACGTGACGCGGTTGCCGGCTGAAATCGACCCGTTGGCTGACGCGGTTAATCACCTGCTCGAACGTTTGCGCAAGGCATTGGAGGCCGAGCGCAGCTTTACCGCCAATAGCGCCCATGAACTGCGCACACCGCTGGCCGCGACGCTGGCGCAGATCCAGCGCTTGCGCCACGAAGTCCCAGAGGGGCCGTTACAAGTGCGTGCAGCGAAGATCGAAAACTCACTGCGCGAACTGGCGCGACTGTCCGAAAAGCTCATGCAACTGGCCAAGGCCGAAGGCGGCGGGCTGTTGTCCGAAACCCCGCAGGATCTGATTCCGTTGCTGGCCCATGTGGTGGATGAGTGGAATCACAGCAGCGGGCAACGTATCGAGTTGCAACTGCCCAAACAGCCCAGTGTTTATTCGACGATTGATCCGGACGCTTTCGGCATCCTGTTGCGCAACCTGATCGAGAATGCGCTCAAGTACGGCGCGGCAGATCAACCGGTTCAGGTCAGCCTGACCCATCAGGCAGTGCTTCGCGTCATCAACGGTGGCCCGGCCGTGCCCGAGCCGGTTTTGCAACGGCTGACCGAACGCTTTGTGCGAGGCAGCCGTGAGGCCGGGGGGTCAGGGCTGGGGTTGGCGATCGCCAAAACCATTGTGCAAGGCGTCAACGCGAGCATGGTTCTGGCATCACCTGCAACAGGTCGACTGGAGGGGTTTGAAGTGTGCATCTTTTTACCGCTTTGCTCGATGAGCCAAAACTGAGGTTTTCTGCGCAAGCTGAGCCCCGCGTGCCGAAACGCTCCATACCCCTTGAAACAAGGTTGTGATAGATAGAATCACCGGGGCAGGCTGATTGATATTCACTATGATCGGACGGCTCAATTTCAATTTTGCGCGTTCATGAAGTCTGTTTAGACTTCGCGGCAGCGCACGCCCCGTCGATTGACAGCCTGGCGGCAGATTTGCACAAATACGCCTCCTTGGTTCAAGCCGCATTGCCGGACAGATTCGGTGAGTGGGGGGATCGGCCGGGTAACGGAACTCCGGGCACGCGTTGATCTCTATCGCCCAGAAAAAAAAGAATGTTGTGGCAGGCATACATTGCGTTTGCGACGTCGAGAGCCCTTTCCGTGTTTTGCGTTCAGGAAGAACCGGCGTCCTGTATTCCTCGATCCCGACAGAAGTGATCATCATCATGAGGGAACAAGATGACTGGGGGCTTTTCGAACAATCACGCCGTACAGTGGGAACATGAAGTTCTCGACATTGTAGGGACGCTGCAAGCCTTTATCAGAAAGGCTGCGCCATTGAAGGTCGACATGGTGCTGGAGGGGGAGACCGGCACTGGCAAAGACACATTGGCGCGTCGAATCCATGCGTTATCCTGCCGCGAAGGGCCTTTGATTGCGCTCAATTGCGCAGCGATTCCGGAGCAACTGGCCGAAAGCGAATTGTTCGGTGTCATGGCCGGCGCCTATACCGGCGCTTCCAAGTCCCGGGCCGGTTACATCGAAGCGTCCAACCACGGCACGCTTTACCTTGATGAAATCGACAGCATGCCGCTGCTGCTCCAGGCCAAGCTGCTGCGAGTGCTGGAAATGCGGGGTATCGAACGCCTCGGCTCGACACGCTTCGTGCCGCTGGATCTGCGCGTGATCGTCGCCACCCAGACCCCTCTGGAAAAACTCGTGGAGGAGGGCAAGTTTCGCCGGGACCTGTTCTTTCGTCTCAACGTCATCAAGATTCAGCTACCGACCCTGCGCTCGGGCTTGCAACATATCCAGCCGCTGTTTCAGCGCTTCGTCAATGAAGCCGCCGTGCGCCATCACCAACCCATCCCCGAGCCTGATCCTGATCTGCTCAAGCGCCTGCTCAGCCATCGCTGGCCGGGCAATATCCGCGAGCTTAAATGCGCAGCCGAGCGTTTCGTGCTCGGGATGCCGCCTCTGCAGACGGACGATCCCTGCGCTGACAGCCCATCCTGCGTGCCGCTCAAAAGCTATTTGCGCCTGTTCGAAAAAACCCTGATCCAGGATTGCCTGTCGCGCCATGCCAAGTGCATCGACTCGGTCATCAGCGAACTGGGCATCCCCCGGCGCACCCTGTACCACCGCATGAAAAGCCTGAGCATCGACTCCCCCGAGCTCTGATCAGGGCAGCCGAGCGAAGATTCACTGCCGTCGTGGAACCGCTTCCGAAAATCGACCACTCATTGTTCGAACACCATTGGGGTGTTCAAACAACCTTCGATTATCAGGAGTAACACTATGGCCGGTACCGCATCCCTTGGCGCTTCGATGGCTGCCATGACGAAGATGGACGCCACTGCTGCTGCAACCACCACCATGAACGCCGAGGCTCAGTCCAACAAGATGATGACCGATACCGTCAACGGTATCGCCAGCGCCTATCAGGACTCTGCGACCAAAGCGCAGAACGCTGCCCAGCAAACCGGCAAGGCGATCAACTACTAAGTGGTCGTGGGCTCTCTCGACTTCGGTCGGGAGGGCCATGACTTGTGCAGTCAAGCAGGAGCACTTCTATGTTTTCTTCTTCGATAAGCATGCCCCAGACCAGCTCATTCCAAGGTAGCTTCAGCGCGGCCAACATGAGCGAATTCCAGAGCAACTCCGACAGCACCGCCGGGCAGATCGCCTCGTTGCTGGGCGACGCGCTGTTTGAAAAAAACGGTAGCGGGGCGAACATCCGTGATGCGAAAAATCCGCTGCTCGAAATGATCGCCGACTACATGGACAAGAACCCTGAGCAGTTCGGCAAGCCCGACGATGCCACCGGCAAGGTGCGCAGTTGGCGCGATGAACTGGGTGAGGACAACTACCTCAACAGTGATGAAAAACAAGCTTTCACCAAAGGCCTGGAAGGTTTGATCAAAGACATCCTGGGGGGTGGCACCCAGAGCGGCGGCAACGCCAGCGCAGGTGCTGGCAGCGGCTGGAATCCTGGTGCGGGCAGCACGGGCGGTAACCAGAGCAGCGGCGGCATCCAGGATTTGCTGTCGTCGCTGCTCGGCAACCTCGGTGAGGAAAAGCTCGGCAACCTGCTCAAACCCACCGGCGATCCCATGCGCGACGCGCGAGGCGAAATGGCCTTTTCCAACGATGACAAGGACGTGCTCAAGGAAGTCGCGCGCTTCATGGACATGCACCCCGAAGAGTTCGGCAAGCCTGATGGCAAGTCCAAGGACTGGATGGGTGAATTGTCCGAGGGCGATCTGTTCATGTCCAAGGGTGAAAGCAAGCAGTTCCAGAAGGCCATCGACATGATCCAGGGCGAGGTCAAGGGCAGTGCCCAGGGCAACTCGCTGGGGGGGCTGTTTCCCAACGCCGAGCAGAACTTCCTCAATGGCGGTGCCGGTAACACGTTGAAGACCGACGCCAGCATTGCGGCCGGCAACGTGCTTTCAGTGTTGGTGCAGCAAAGCACCACCAGCTATCGCGGCTGAGCGTAAACCTTCGTCCTGGCAGGAGAGCATGAATGGCGATTACAGGGGTAACAGCTAACCACTCGGGTTTATCCGTTGCTGAAGGGCTGCCGCTCAGGCCGCCTGCCGAGGCGGACATTGCCTGGTTCAATGCGCAGATGCAGCAGGCGGCGACCCGAGCGCCGCGCGAGGATGCGCCTGATTCGGCGATCGTCCGGGCCTCCACAGCGTTGCAGAAGGACGCCGAAAAGGCTGATCGCGACTTGCAGCGAGCGTCACGCTCAACCGATCCGCAACAGGCATTGCAGGCCAACCGGTCGCTGTCTTCGTTTTATCTGGAAAGCTTGCTCAGCGCCAAACTGGTGAGCAAGGCCGCCCAGAGTGTGGAAAAACTCACCAGTCTTCAATAAGGCCAGACCATGCATTCCAAGGTACTCAGGCTGCTCGTGCCGGCCCTGATGATCCTGTTGCTGAACGGCTGTGGCGAGCGCATGGAACTGCACCGCGAGTTGTCCGAACAGGACGCCAACGAAGTATTGGCAGAACTGGCAAGCAAGCACATCGATGCGCAGAAGCGTCTGGACAAAAACGGTGTTGCGGTGCTCGTGGCGACTCGGGATATTTCCCGAGCGGTCAGGGCACTGGAGGCGGTTGGTCTGCCGCGCCGCTCACGCTCCAGCCTGGGCGAAGTCTTTCGCAAGGAAGGGGTGATTTCCTCGCCTCTTGAGGAGCGGGCGCGTTATCTCTATGCCTTGTCCCAAGAGCTTGAGCAAACCCTGTCCCAGATCGACGGCGTGGTGGTGGCGCGGGTGCATGTGGTGCTGCCTGAGCGGGTTGCCCCGGGTGAACCGGTTCAACCGGCGTCTGCGGCGGTGTTCATCAAGCATCGCCCGGAACTTGATCCGGACAGCCTGTTGCCGCGAATCCGGCGCATGGTCGCCAGCAGCATCCCGGGAATCAGTGGCGCCGATGACAAGAAACTTGCGGTGGTCTTCGTCCCCGCTCAGAGCTATCACGAGGCCGTGCAAAAAGTCAGTTTTGGCCCGGTACAAATGACTCGCGAGCGCTGGCAGTTCTGGCAATGGTTGCTCGGGTTATGTGCCGTGGCGGGGGTGTTGCTGCTGGGTGGACTGCTGGTCCTCAACCCGCGATGGCGTCAGCGGCTGGCCAAAATGTTGGGTGGCGCCAGAACGGCGCCAACCGATTCGTGATGAATTCGCCGCAGGTATCACCAGAGCAAGCGCTGGCCTGGGTCCGTTGGTGGGTGCAAGGCGCACGGCGAGCCGAGAGCGGTTGGGCGCTGGGCGAGCAGGGCATTGAGCCTTGCAGCCTGGCGTTTTTGCGCCGCCACTCAGGGCCTTGGCTGGATGCACACCTGGGCATGAGCCACGAATGGCCGCCGTCCCCCAATCCGGTTTTGTTACCGTTGCTCGCGCTTGATTGCACGCAATGGCGGCGGGTGCTGAACCTGGTGGTGGCGGTCTGCGCCGGCAGTCAGTCGGCTGAGGTGGGCGGATTGAGCCGCGCCGAGCTGATCTGGTGTCGCCGGTTGGGTAAAGCGCTGCAACCCGGTCACTGGTTGCCGCCGTCGTGGAGTGCCGACAGTCCTGAAATTCGAGGCCTGAGACTGTTGCGGGCGTGGGTCGGCGATGCGGTGTGGCGACGTTTGCGCCTGATATTTGATCGCTCACGGGTGGCGGCGGCTGAGGCTCACGGTTTTGCGCCATTGCCACCCCAGCGCCTGACCAGTCTGTGGCAGGCCGTCGGTTGGTACGCCCTCACTTTCCAGAATGAACAAGGAACGCCGCATGTTGACCCGCCGCAGCCTGACCCTCAGTGATTCCCGGGCGTTGCCCGATGGCCCGGTGTTGCGTCGTGAAACCCTCGAACAGAGCCTGATGGCCGATCAACTGCTTGAGGCCGCCCGCAGCGATGCCGAGCAGATACTGGCCGAGGCTCGAAGCCAGGCAGAGCAACTTGCCCATGAGGCTCGCGAGCAGGCCGGTGCCCAGATCTGGCGCCAGGCCGATGCCTTGTTCAGCGAATGGCAGGCCCAGCGCCAGCAAATGTGGGAGCAGATCACCAGCAGCGCCGAAACCCTGGTGACCCGCACGCTTGAGTGTCTGCTGGGCGAGCTGGAGCAACAGGAACGAATCGCGGCGTTATTGCGTCAGATCGCGGCAGCCCATCCCCGGGAGGACGTCGGGACATTGCATTGTCATCCGCAGGATCTGGCAGAGGTCGACCGCCAGGTGCAATCGGCACAGGCCGTCTGGAGTGTTCGCGCCGATGCGCAACTGCCGCGTGACAGCCTGTGCCTGCGTACCACACTGGGAGACTTCAGCCTGTCCTGGAACGCGTTGGTCAGCCATGTGTGGCCATTGCCGACCACCCCGAAGCAATGATCACCGCGTGACAGGGAACCAACTCCGGTAGTCGGCCACTCAGTGGGCAGTTCTCGGATCTGGAGTCTCACCATGCTGTCTTCTGATGCACTGCGCCGCCGCCTCGACAACACCTTTGAACACACGCAAAAGGATCTGGATTCTGCGGCCTTGTCGCTGGATGCCTTTTCCCCCGATGACTGGCACGCCTTCAACTCGGCGATCCGCCAGTCTTCTACTGCCAGTTGGGCGGCCAATCAGGAAATTGTCGTCAAACACAACCTGGCCAAGGCAATCATCAATGAAATCCGCTGAGCTGACGGGCACTCTGCAACGTTGGCTGGACAGCGGCGAGGGCGAGTTGACGCTGCATATCGATGAGCAACCGGTGCGTTTGCAGCGGCGTCCGGCCGGGGTGTTGTGTCGCGTTGGCTTGAGCGTTGTCTGGCGCGGCAGCGACGCCGGACTTGAGGCGGCAATGCGCTTGGCCGGGCCAAGTCTGGGGCGCTTCAGTGCGGCCTTGGCGCTGGACCCGCAGGAGCGTCGACTGTGCCTGATGCGTTATCTGGCGTCCGAGGGCGTGACGCCGATCATCGCCGCCCTCGAAGCGTTGGCCAATCAGCGCGAAGTCTGGGAGGTGATGCTGGCCGTCAGCCCTGCACCCGCCCGCGCGCATAACCGTTCTCTCGCCTTGGGACACCGCTATGTTTAAGCACTTGTGTGGGATGTCCTTGTGTTGGGCACTGGCGTTGCCCGCGGTGGCCGCCGTCCCGCAAGACTGGGGCCAATCGGCCTACGCCTATGAAGCCACGCAAACCTCGCTGGATACCGTGCTGCGCGATTTCGCCAATGCCTTTGGTGTGGGCCTGAGTGTGACCGGCGTCAGTGGCATGCTTGACGTCAAACTGCGGGCCAGCAACGCCGTGGAGTTTCTTGATCGGCTGGCGCTGGAGCATCAGTTCCAGTGGTTCGTTTACAACGGCAAGCTGTATGTCAGCCCGCAATCGGCGCAGGTCGCGCAGCGGCTGGAGGTGTCTGCTGACGCCGCGCCGGATCTCAAACAGGCACTGACCGATATCGGCCTGCTGGACAAGCGCTTCGGTTGGGGGGAGTTGCCCGATGAAGGCGTGGTCTTGGTCAGCGGGCCCCAGCGCTACGTTGAACTGATCCGCAGCTTCAGCAAAGAAAAGGTCAAGCCTGACGAGAAGCAGCAGGTGATGATGTTTGCCCTGCGCTACGCGGCGGTGGCCGACCGGCAGATTCAGTATCGAGACCAAACCGTCACCATCCCCGGAGTGGCCGCCATTCTTGAGGGACTGCTGGAGAACCAGCGCTCCACGCCACCTTCAGCCCTCGATCCCAAAGCCAATATCAACGCCTTGCAAAGCATGGCCGACAGCGCTCGGGGCAAAATCCTGCGCCTGGCCACCGAGCGGGTCAGCGGCCGCAGCGAGGCCAGAACCGGTTCGGGCGGGCAGCGCCGTGTGGCAGCCGATGTGCGCAACAACGCCGTGCTGATCTATGACAACCCGGACAAACGCGCGCAATACCAGCAATTGGTGGAGCAGCTGGATCTGCCGAGCAAGCTGGTTGAGATCGACGCCATCATCCTCGACATCGACCGTAATCAGTTGAGCAACCTGGAATCACGCTGGTCGGTGCGGGCGGGCAGCGTGACCGCCGGTAGTTCGCTGCTCGGCAGCGGTTCTTCGACGTTGTTCATCCGCGACTTTGACCGGTTCTTCGCCGAGATCCAGGCGTTGGAGGGGCAAGGCGTGGCTTCGGTGATCGCCCGCCCCTCGGTGCTCACCCTGGAAAATCAGCCAGCGGTCATCGACTTCAGCCGCACCCAGTACATCACCGCCACCGGCGAGCGAGTGGCGACCATTGAACCTGTGACCGCTGGCACCAGCCTGCAAGTGATTCCGCGCACCATTGCCGGTGTCGGGGGCAATCGTTTCCAGTTGATCGTTGATATCGAAGACGGCCAACTGGAACAATTGCGTGATCAGCAGACGCCGACCGTCAAGCGCGGCACCGTGAGCACGCAGGCTGTGATCGCCGAGAACCGTTCGCTGGTGATCGGTGGTTTCCATGTGGACGAGCGTGGCGACCAGCAGCAACAGGTTCCGGTGCTTGGGCAGATCCCGTTGATCGGGCCGCTGTTTTCCTCCAACAAACGCCAGATGTCCCGGCGCGAACGGTTGTTTATTCTGACGCCGCGCCTGATAGGGGATCAGATTGACCCGGCACGCTACGTCGCCAGCGAAAATCGCGGGCAACTGGATCGGGCGCTGGCCTCCGGACGTGAACCCGGCAAAGCCTCGGTTATGCGTGCCACGATTGCCTCGACGTTTGCCGGGCTGGTGAAGGGTGGTATTCCCAGTGATATCAAACAGTCATCATCTGGTGTGGCCTTGGGCGATCTGTGTAAAGTGAGCCACGGTTTCACGCTGGATCGTCAGCGGATGCAGTGGTTCAGCGCGACAGATTTTCGGGTGGCGGTGGGTGTGGTGAAAAACACCAGTGCCAAAGCCCTGCAGTTCGACCCGGCGTCCTGTTCAGGATCACAGACATTGGCCGTAACAGTTGCACCCCAGTACCTCTTGCAACCTGGTGAATCAACTGAGGTTTTCGTGGCTTTGCGACCGATAGCAACCTCTACGTCGGCGGCGGCACCGGCACGGATATCGATGTTGCCCCCACAGTAACGGGGGTTATAAAAATAACTCAATAACGCGGCTCTTATCATTCAAGTGTCTTACTGTCTGGCTCGCACGGCCAGGCGCAATGATCAAAAGTCCTACAAGGAAGGTGACGAGATGAAGTTGTATCAGGCCGGTATTGTGACAGCGGGTCTGCTTTTGTTGAGCGCTTGTACTTTAATACCTGGGACTGCATGTGGCTCAGGTGATTGTCAGCAACTTGACGTCAATAATGGCGAGTTGAATGTCTGGTGGTCGCCCACACTGCGTGATGGCGGTGGTGAATACAGTACGGTGTCTCTGCATGACTGAAACGATTCTTCAAAGTAGTGACCAGCAGGATTTCCTGATGCGTATCGGCGAAAAGCAGGCCAGCGTGTGGCAATGGGCGCCGGGCATCGAGTTCGTTTGCCGCAAGGAGAGCCTGGGCTGGGGCCTGGCGTTGAATATTCAGCGACAGGCGCAACGTCCCGATCTGTTTTCGGAAGCGCTTAAACGCCGTTTCGAAAATGTTGAATCCTACGACGGTTACTACATTTGCCTGGATAGCCAACACACTTTCGTGGTTTGGCATGAACTCAACATTGAATATCAGGGAGAGCAACTACAGACGTTACTTTGCCAACTCTTGTCATTGGCCGGTTTGAAGCACTGACTCCGGTATTTCTATTCAGCACGGAACTCTTCGTCCTTGTTTTTCCACTCATGTTGCGTGTCGGCAGCGCCCGACGAAATAAACTTGAGGAAAAACAATGGCGACCCCCGAGTCCATCATCCAGCGACTAATTGCCCAACTGGCCAGCCAATTGGGCACGCCTCTTACCTTCCAGCGCGGTGTTTGCGCGTTATATGACAGTGACCGTGTTCAGGCCGCTGTCATCGAATTGCCGGAACACAGCGACACCGTGGTTTTTCATTGTCGTCTGGGCGCCGTTCAACCGGGCGTCGACGCACTGCAACGGTTACTCACCCTGAACTTCGACGTCGCGACCTTGCGCGGCTGCTGGCTGGCGCTGGATCAGGGCGATGTACGCCTTTGCACCACGCGCGAATTACAGCGACTCGATGAAGACAGTTTTTGCAGTCTGGTGCACGGCTTCATCGCCCAGGCCCGCGAAACACGCCTGAGCGTGGCACGGATGATCAATTGACTCTGAAGGAACCGACGTTAAACGACGGCCACACAGACACCGTGAACCCGCGCCAAGACGTGGGCGACACGGTGGATCGTGGAGCATTGGGCTGCGATTCGGACATTCTTGCCTGTGGGGTGCGATGCAGATGATGGATATGAAAGTGTTTTCAGGGTTGACACAGAACGGATCGGTGGGCGCTCTGGCCCTTGAGCCAGGCGCGCTCACGGGGCAGAGCGCACCTTCGGGTTCCTCCGGGTTAAAGGAGCTGGCCGCGATGCTGGCCGAAATGCTGTTGGGCGCTTCCAGCGGCAAAGACGCCAGCGCCTCCGGGCAGAGTGCGGGAGATGACCTGCTGCACAAATTGCAGGGCGCGGGCGCCAGCACGCAGGGCAAGGACGGCCAGCCTGCCGTCGATGGCAGTGGTGGCGATTCGGCCAAAGAGTTGCTCACGCAGGTGCTGATGGCGCTGTTCGAAAAGCTCCTCGGTGGCGACAGCGCTCAAGGGGGGGATAGCACACAGGGCAAAGGCGTGGGCGGCACTCAGGGTGTGGGAGGTAGTGCAAACCCTGAAGACCTGGTGAACACCCTGATGAAAAGTCTGGGCGATGGCTCGCTCAATAGCGCGATCAGCCCGACTGCCGATGGCGGCGGTCAGGTGTCCGGGGATGAGCGTCTCAAGGCGGTGCTGGAGATGATCGCGCAGTTCATGGATAGCCATCCGCAGACCTTCGGTACACCGCACGGCGGTGGCGACACCACGTCCAACAAGGGCAGCCAACCCGTGGCGAGCAACAATGCGCTGGCGCCGGTCCCGGACTCCAGCCTGAGTCCGGAAGAGGGCGCCCCCGCTACTGAGCTGCCGACGCTGGATAATTCGGGGGCAGCACCGGTGTCGTTCCCCACGGCCTCAAGTAACCCGACCGTGGTCAACAGCACCATCAAAGTGGGGCCGGGCGAGGTGTTTGACGGCGGCGGCAAAACCTTCACCGCCGGTGCGGCCCTGGGCGACGGTGGGCAGGGTGAGTCGCAGAAACCGCTGTTCGAACTGGCTGAGGGCGCCACCCTGAAAAACGTGGTGATCGGTGACAACGGTGCCGACGGTGTCCACGTCAAATCCGCTGGCGAGCAAGCGGTGAACGTCGACAACGTGCATTGGACAAACGTCGGTGAAGACGCGTTGACGGTGAAGGACGGCGGGGCCAAGGTGACTAACCTGAACATCACCAACAGCAGCGCCCAAAGCGCGGCAGACAAGATCTTCCAGTTGAATGCGGACGCCAATGTCAATGTCGATAACTTCAAGGCGAAAGACTTCGGCACGTTCATGCGTACCAATGGCGGTCAGCAGGGCAACTGGAATCTCAACCTGAGCAACGTCAGCGCCGAGAATGGCAAGTTCTCATTCGTCAAAAGCGACAGCGAGGGGCTGAACCTCACCACCCACAATATCGATCTGAACAATGTCCAGAACGCTTACAGCAAGCTGCCTGAATCGACCCGTCATCAGGAGGTCTGAGATGAGCGCGCAGCAATCGCCCAGCGGTGGCTGGAAAGCGCTGGTGCAGGGCAGCGGCGAACTCGATGCGAGTCAGCGCCAGGCCTTCGAACAGGCTATCGCGTTGATCAGCCAGCGCTTGCAGGCGACTTTGGACAAACCTGCGGGGCGCAGCGCTGAACGCTTCCACCTGCCACGTTACATCGACCGTCTGGAACGGGATTTCCAGGCGGACGCCGGTCACGATCAACTGCAGCAAGCCGCTGGGCTGACCGCTTACTGGATTGTCCGATTACTGGCCGAGTGTTTGCTGGAAGCGAACGAACGGCGTTAAGGGGGCAGCACCACACGCTGTAAAAAAACGGGCGCCTGCTGACAGGCGCCCGTTTTTTATGGGTTCGACCCGCGTCAGGCGTTCGCTGGGTTGGCGGGCACCTTGTGCAGTCTGGCTTGCTGGAACTCCAGGTAGAGGATGGATCGAGGTGCATCGCTGGCATTGACCACGAAATGATCCTGCGAGCCGTCGAAGATCGCGGCGGCGCCGCAATGGTGCTGATGAAATTCGCCGGCAACGTTCAAGTACGCGTAATTGCGCTCGCATGCGGCTTCGAGGGTCAGGTGCATTTGCAGCAAGCCTTCCTCACCGACCTCCGGGTGGCGGTGGGTGCTCAGCCAGGCGTGGGGGGCGAGCCGTGCGAGGGCGGCGACCTTGAGCCCGCGCACGGCGTGAAGCAGTGCAAGGGTCTGAGGCAGTGCGGCGCGGGCCGGTGCCAATGCCTGATCGCGAAACACCAGCGGGTATTGCACCCAGTCGCGGTTACCACCGGCTTCGCCCCAGCCTTTGAGCCAGCCATACCGGCCGCCTTGTTGCAGGTGCGCCGTGACCTCGTGATGAATCTGCTCATGGGGTTTGTCAGTGCGATCGATGTCGAGCACCGGCGCCTGTAACGCCAACAGTTCCTGATGCATCAGCGGCCACTGGGCGGCCAGTTCGGCCAGCCGTGGAAATTCGTTGAGGGGATAAAACGCAGGGCGCATGTAGCCTCCTTGAAAGCTTGGTACCTGGCCGCGAGGGCGGAAAAAAGGCGTGGCCGCGCGGGCCACGCCAAAAGTGTCAGCGGGCTTAGCGCTTGAGTTCCAAGCCATCTGTTTTCAAGGCGTCCACTGCGGCCTTGAGTGGTGCCGAAGGCCTTGAAAGTTCGCCATCAAGGAAGTAGTTCCTGGGTGCATCCTGATCCTGGCCGTAGCTGAAGTTGATCTTGCCCAAGGTCTTGTTGACGTTGATTGACGCACTGCTGTTGTAACTGACCAAGGGCAGTGGCGAGGAGAAGGTCTCCGGCTGGCTGACGCTCTGGAACACGGTGATGGCCTTGATCCGCATGTTGTTGCGGTCGCTGAGCAACGCAGCCAGTTCTTTCTGTGACAGGTCGCCTTTGCGGCTGCCTTCATCGACGCGGTCCTGCACCGAGTCCTTGAGTTCCAGCCGCACCCTGGCCAGGGTGCCCGGCGTGCCTTGCAACTCTTTGATCAAGGCCTTTAAGGTCGGGTCTTGGCCGAGCAACGTCGATACCCGCTCGGCGTTGCTTGGCGAGTGCATTGGGCTGACCAGGCTCATCACTTTGGACACCATGCCTTGCTCGCTCAGACGCGAAAGGTTGGTGTAAGAGCTTTCGAAGCGACCACTGTCGAGCAGGCTGTGCTTGGCATCGGCGGCCTGTTGCTGCACTCCCGCGCGTTTCAGGGCGCGGAGGGCCGCATATTGCTCGTCGTTTTCCGCCGGTTTGTCGGCAAAGTGCCGGTTCAGATCGGCCAGTTGCTTGTGCAGTATTTCCTTGGCGCCAAGGCCGGCGTAATCGTCATGGTTGCTATCTTTCAGACGCGCCACCGTCTGCTGGGAAGCGGGGTCCTTGAAGGCGGCGCCGAGGCTGTCGCCCAGCTTGCTCAGGTTGGCGCTGGTCAGCGGTTCGGCCTCCTTGAAGGTGAACTTGACGCGTTTTGTGGTTTTGTTATCGACCGAGACCGCCGCAGCGCCACCCAGTGGTGCTACGACGCCCTGCGAGGCGCTGGAGGCCTGTGTGTTGCTGCCGGCGAGCTGCGCCCGGGCAAACACCGAAGCGCCCAAGTTGTTAAGCGCCCGAGGCCGGTTGCGGCTGCTTTCCTGGAGTTCGCCCGTGTTGCTGTGTTGGTTCACCGAGTAATGGGTGTAGTTGAGCAGATTGACGTTAACCGTACCGCCCACCCCCAATCGAGTCGCTGCCGACAGAGGCGAGCTGTCTTTGTCCGTGAGGCCGAGGGCCACGCGCATTTCGGCGGTGGCGCTGGCATTGACGTCAAAGTTCAAACGCAAGCCTTTCTGGGTTTCGTGGTCGACACCTTTTTTCATCACATCAAGTGGACTCAACTGCCCGCTGAACAGGTTATCGACGAAGTGATCGATCTCCTCGTCAGGCACGGTGAACACCACGCCGTCGCGTTGGGTGCGGGTCGCGGTTCCCGTAACGTCTACACCCAGGCGCAAGGCCGGCGTCAGCAGCCGATCGTTACCGATATCGACCTTGGTGAACTTGTCCACTTCGCCATCCTTGAAGAACCCGGGCCAGTAGTCTTTGCCGCCACCAACGCCGGCACTGGCGATGCCCGCACCTTCGCGCTGCATATAGATCGTCACTCCCTTTTCACCGCGCTCGGCATTGAGGTTGTAGTTGCGCCCGCTACCCAATGCGCCACTGGGCCAAGGCCCCATGCCCTTGTTGGCCAGCGACACGAAAGGCGTGCTCACATTGAGCCCGTAACTGCGTTGCAGCGCGATTTCATCGTCAGGATGCTCCAATTGTTTGAGCGCCGACTTGAGCTTGTCCGCCAGTTCCGCCTGGGTTTTGCTGCCGGTGGCTGCGCGCAGGTTGACGCTGGTAGCGTGGTCTTCTTTCTTGAAACCGTTGAGGAAGGCCTTGATGCCATCGTAGGAGGCTTCCAGGTTGGCGTGATCGGTGAAGCCCATGTCGGTGATCTGCTTCACCGGGTGCTCGCCATAGGTCTTGTCGCGCAGGAGGCTCAGATCAGTTTTCAATTGCGCCAACTGTCGGCTGTTGTCGCCCTGCGCACTGACCATTTCAGCCTTGTCCAGCAGCAAACCAAGATTCTTCATGGTGACCACGTCGAGGGCCAGCCGGGCCTTGGTCAACCCTTGGCCGTCGCTGACATCACGGCGCTGGCCCAAGGGAATGTCGGCCTTCTGGTGAGAGAGTTTCATGCCTTTGTCTTGCAGGGTCTTGAGCAGGGTGCCGGTAGGATTGTGCTGCGAAGGTGCGACGTGCCTGAGCGCGCCTTGCACCTCCTTGAGCAGGTCATGGCCGGCACTGGCGATGTTGAGTTTTTCCCCCAGGTTGCTCAGCTTCATGCGCAGTTTCGTGCGTTTGGACGGCGGGTTCGGTTCGCCGTGGATGTTCAGCAGGCCTTCTTTCTGGTGCAGCAGTTTCGACTTGCCGTGCTCCTGGCCCAAATGTCGTGTGGCGCGCAGGCTGTTGTCTTCCAGTTCACTGCGCAGGGATTCGAGATCCTGCAACAGTTGGCCACCTTGTGGCCCGAGATCAAGCTGGCTGATCCGTGACTTGAGATCCCGGCCGGGGGCGGCGGGTGCCTGGTCATGGTTGAGAAGCTCCAGCGCCTTGAACAAATCGCCTTCGGAGTCGTACAGCGGGCGCAATCCTTCGCGACCATGATGGTGATGCTGGATGTGATTGCCGATGTTCTTCATGAACCGCGGAGGTTCCATGGTCGGCTTGAAGATGTGGGCGCGGATGAACTCGCCCGTACTGGGCCTGTTGGTGTTTTCCATGGAGCCCCGGCCCATGAAGGTGGCGGTAAAGCGTGCGGTCAGCCCGGTGCCTGGAATGCGCGCGGTTTTCTCGCCACCGCTGACCCGCGAGAACAACTCACTCAGGGCATTGTGGTCGGCCGGACGTGGCGTCAATGGCTCCCAAGTCTTGCCCTTGAGCTGCATCTGCGAGTGATTGTCGTCGTTCTTGAGCGTCACGTTCAGGCGGTTGTCATCGCCGGTGCGGATGCTGTGGACCTGGTGTCCGGCAGGCAGTGGCAGAGGTTTCCACGCCGCCTCGGGGCGCGGTTGGTCAGGGCGCGCCTGCCAATCGTCTTTGGCCATCGTGAACAGTTTGCCGTCAGTGGTCAGGGCATGCAGGTTGTGGTTTTCGTCCAGCGCCAGGGAGGCCACGCTGCCTTCCAGGTCGATTTGGCTCAAATCGCTGGCGGTGCCGTCGGGGTGGTGAACGGACAGGCGCTCGTTGGCATCGAGGGCCACGAACTGTTTGTCGTTGAGCATCGCGAACGCGGTGACTTGCCGGTCTTCGAGACCGGGCACAGGTTCACCGAGGGCCACTTTGGTCGAGCGTGGCGGCTGATTCAGGGTGTGGCTGCTGCCCACGGTTACCGGGTTGTAGTTCGGGCTGACGTCGAGCTTTTTCAGTTGCCCGTCTTGCAGCAGGTAGGCCTTGCTGTCGATGCCGCGTTGCAGATGCGTGACATCCTTGATGCCCGTGTCTTTCCAGTCCTGGTTGGTCGAGTCCCAGCGCTGGATGCGTTGATCGCTAAGGCCAACACGGCCCAAACGGTCGAGGTCAAACGTCTGGGCCGGCGTCGGCGGCGTGCTGCCGGGAATGCCGCGCTTGTTGTCCAGCACCAGTGCGTCGCTGAGATTCCAGCCATTGTTGAGCCGTAACTCCGGCTCGTCGATTTGATGGGAGTGGGTCTGGCCGGTGCGATCGCTGAGCAAAACCTGCAAATCACCCTGATCGCCATGGAGGAAACCGCTGACCTGATGTTTACCACCCAGACGTTCGCCCTCAGGGTGGAAGTGTTCCTCGGGCATCAATCGCAGGGTTGGCGAATCGGGGGCGAGATCGGCACGCTTGATGCTGTACAAACGGCCCTCGGTATCGCTGATGAACAAGCGCTCAGGGCTCATGCCGATGTGTTTGGGCTCGGCAGTGCCGCCGTTCAGTTCAAGGGTTTTGGTCTGGCTGGACGTCGACGCGCCTTGATTGAGGTCGAACAACTGCAGCGTCTGGCGCTGATCGCCACTCAAGGTGGCGACGTGCTGATCGGCGCTGACGGAAAACGCTTTCAGGCCCGGCACCTCGATAGGCAGTACGCCTTCACTGGAAAGATCCACCAGGTGGTCGCCGGTTTGCCCATAAAGTTTGCCGTTACCTTGACTCGACAACTGGCTGAACTTGATCTGTTCGTGATCCGGTGGTGTATGCCAGGTGCCATTGGCTTGGTCGAATTCGTAGAGTTTTTCGTCGTGTAGCCGTAACGGCTGGCCGTCGCTGTCCTGATGGATACCGGTCAGGTGCCCGAGATGGCTGCGCCCGATGGTGTCCAGAACGCCGCCATTACTCACGCGGGCTTGCTGGTCATGCAGGGCCAGGGAGGATGGCGCACTGTTGTTTTCTACCGGGCCTGCGGGTTGGCTGCTGCGCAGCGCCACGACCGCCGAGGGTGACTGCTTTACATGCAGCAAATGACCTTGGGGCTCCAGCAGCAGATGATCCTCGCCACTGTCATTACTCGTCGCCGCCTGAAAGTGCTGACCGGATCGGGTCAGGGCATTGCGCAGCAGGTCCGCGACAGCGGTGGATGTGAAATTGACGAAGTCCGGCTGCCCCTTGTCATCCAGACGTACATGCGCCGAACTGTTCTCGGCCGGCACGTTCGATTGAGCGCGCTCGCCCGGAGCACTGAAACGGGCGGCATGACTGCGGCTCAGCCTTGGCGACGGCGGCGCATTGCTGGCGGTGGAGGAAGAGGCGGCGGGCTCGCTAGCCCCTGCGCTGGCCTGGGACGCCACATTGCGCCGGCTGCTCGAAGAGGCGGCGGACTGCCGCGGTGTCGCCTGCGTATCCTGGCGAACACGGCCGACCAGATGCATGAAACGTCTGCCTAGATCGCGCAAGGAGTGACCGCTGCGCTGGGTCGGTGCCTGAGATTGTTGCTCTAGCCCCTGAGCATTGTTTGTCGTCTGGGAAATGATTGGCAGCGGCGTCGACGCGGCCCGTTGAATCGATGACTCCATAGCAGGACTCCAGGTCAGAAACTGACACGGCGGGGTCGTTAGGTCCGCCTTGGGCGTTCAGGAAAATTTCCTTTGCCCTGAGTGGTCGTCGCTTGCACCTGGTTCCTTCGTGTCTCAGTAGGGCGTGCCGGGCATTTCGATGGTTTGCGACTGAACGTGGTCGTCGAGTTCGCGCAGCAGGCGATAGACCTGCGCCACCGCTTGCAGGGTTTCGCGCGGGATGAATTGGCCGACCTCGCTGCGGTATAACGTGCGCGCCAGCCATACATAGCGGATCACGGGCACGCCGGCCTTGCGCGCACGCTCAATCAGTTCCCGCGCGTGGGCATCGTGGCCCTTGTCAATAATGCGCGGCAGCGGTGTCTGCTGGGGGCGATAGAACAAGGCGACGGCGTAGTGGGTGGGATTCACCAGCAGCAGATCGGCGTCTTCCACCGGCGTTTTGGCAGGCGTGGCGCCGGCCGGTTGCTGGAGCATCTCTCGGGCCAGCGACTTGCGGTGCGACTTCATGTGTGGGTCGCCCTCCATCTGCTTGAACTCCTTGCGCACATCTTCGTGGCTCATGCGCTGGCCCTTGATGAAGAAGTATTTCTGCAAGGCGAAATCGACGATCGCCAACACCAGCAACAACCCCAGGCAGATCCGCGAGAGTCGGTGGAACAGAGCGATCATCGCGTGCCAGTAGGTGTTCAGGTCACTGTTGGCCAGGCCGATCAGATCGCCCAGCGCCGGCGGCAGCACCAGATACAGAACCACGCCGATCAGCACAGCCTTGCACAGGCTGTTGAGCAGGTTGAACAACTGACGCGAGGAGAACATTTGCTTGAATTGATTGAGCGGGTTGAGCCGCTCGAAATCCAGCTTCAGCGCCTCGGGCGCAAACAGCGGCCCGAATTGCACCCAGCCGCCCATCAGGCGCATGGCCACGGCAATGCCCAGCACGGGCAACATGAACAGCAACAGCTCCCAGCCAGCCTTGGTCAGCACTTCGCCGACGCCCGCGCCGAAGGGCCGGTCCATCTGCTGCAAGGGCAGGTTCATCAGCGCCTTGAGTCGCTCGATACCGCCCTCGGCCAGGCCCAGAATCAATTCCAGCAGCGCGCCGAAAATCAGCAGTTTGGGCACATCCTGACTTTGTCCGACCTGACCTTTTTTGCGTGCGTCGGCGAGTTTCTTGTGCGTGGGCTGCTCGGTTTTTTCGCTCATGGGAGGGCTCCAGGGGTTGCCTTGAGCAACAACGGCAGCAGGTGCTTGAAGTCAGCCAGTTGCGCCAATTGACCCTGGCCAAGCCAACACAGCATCGGCAGATAGAGCACCAGAAAGCCCAGGCCGACCAGGCTCTTGGCCGGCATCGCCAAAGTCGAGACCTGCAACTGCGGGCTGTACAGGCTGAGGATCGCCATGCCGAACTCGATCAGCAGCAACAGGCCCACCAACGGTGCGGCGTATAGAACCATGCAGCGAAAGGTGCTCGCGAGCAGCTTCAGATAAAGTTCCCACCCGTCTGTGGCGGGCATCGGCAACCAGTGGTTGGCGGGCCACACGGCGTAGCTGTCCCAGATCACCTGCGTCAGGGCGGCATAACCGCCACCGAGGATCAACAACAGGATCAGCAGTTGTTTGAACATGTGCCCCAGTTCGGAAGTGTTGTCCCCCAGCGCCGGGTTGATCTGGCCGCCGATCAGCGCGCCGCGCTGGTTGTCGAACAGGCAACCAATGGACTCGAACATCCAGAACGGCATCGCCAGCAGCAGCCCAAGCAACAGGCCGATCACGCTCTCTTTGAGTATCAGCCCGCCAAGATCGATCCAACCCAGATCATGCCCCGCCAGGCTGGCGCGAATCCCCGGCATCGGCACCAGTGCCAGCGCGAGCACGATGGCGTGGCGCAGCATGCCTTTGATCTCGCGAAAGGCGAACGCCGGCACCAGGAACAGGCACGGATAAAGACGAGCCATGCCCAAGGTCAGGGCGAGAATGGATTGGGACACTTCGTTGAACGCCGGCCCGAACATCTCAAGCCCTCGTCTGCGCGATCATGCCGAAAGCCAGGTTGGCCAGTTGCATCAACTCGACGCCAATCCAGCGTCCGGTCAGGGCCAGTGCAATGCCCACCGCCACCAGCTTGATGGCAAAGGGCAGGGTCTGGTCCTGCAACTGCATCACCGCTTGCAGCAAAGACGTCAGCACGCCGACGATCACCGCGACGATCAGTGGCGGCGCCGACAGGACCACCACGAGCAACATGGCTTGTTTGAACAGCGTCAATGTGTCCATGTTGCCCTCACAGGTAGCTATAGAAGAGGCCGTCGAGCAGCCGTGTCCAGCCATCGACGAGGACGAACAGGAGGATTTTCAGGGGCAGGGAAATGGTCATCGGCGCCACCATCTGCATACCCAGCGCCAACAGAATGTTGGAGACGATCAGGTCGATCACGATAAAGGGCACGTAGATCAGAAAGCCGATCTGGAAACCGGCCTGCAATTCCGACAGCACAAACGCCGGGACGATCAGCAGCAAGTCGTCGCGGCTGGCCTTGGCTGCCATTGCCGCCGGCCACATTCGTTGAGTGTTCTCCAGAAGATGGGTCTGGATGTCCGGGTCGACATTGCGTGCCATGAAGTGGCGAAGGGGTTCCAGCACTTGCGTGCCGGCGGTTTGCATGGCGGTGAAATTGTCCAGACGCTGCGGCATTTCGCGAAAGCGCTGACCCATGTCGTTGAACACGGGCGCCATGATGAACAGCGTTGCCGCCAACGCGATGCCGTACAGCGCCATGTTCGGCGGCGCCTGCTGCACGCCGATGGCGTTGCGGGTAATCAGCAGCACCATGGAAATCTTCAGGAACGCGGTGCAGATCATCATCAATAAAGGCACCAGCGACAGTGCGCCCAGGAAGAGGGCCAGCGTCAGCGGATCAACGTCCTGCACATTCACGGGCGCAGCTCCAGGCGGGTAATTTGCAAGCCCAGCCGACCTTCGATGTCCACCAGTTCACCTTGAGCCAAAACGAGTTCGCCCTGGCACAACATGGCCTGACCCGGCGTGCAACCGCTAAAGCGCAAGACCGAGCCGACGCTGAGGCTGCGTAGCTGGCCGAGGCTCAGGTTGAGGCTGCCGGCTCGCAGGGTCAGCGCCACCGGCAGATCGTCGAAGCGTTCGCTGGCCGTGTCATCAACCGCTAGCGTCGACGCGTCGACCTCGTTGAGCGGCTCATGATCGCCAAGGGCAAAGTGATCGAGGGAGGCATTCATCGGCAAATCTTCCAGTTCGGTGAGTGTGAAGTGCAGGGCGGTTGCCGCTTGCTGGCGCAGGTGCAGGCGGCAGGCGCCGACTTGCAGGCTGCCCAGCCCTTGGGCGGTAAACAGCGGTTGGGGAATGAGCAAAACGTCCCCCGGTCGCAGGGTGAGCAGTTCGCCTCGGCTCAAAGCGCAATGGCCCAGCAGCAACGGCAAGGACACCGGCCAGTCCCGATCGCCGGTGCTGGCCCGGGAGGCTCGCCACGGGCCATGGTCGAGCCAGCGCAGCAGGGTGTCGGCGGCGATTCGCAAGCGACTGATGTGCGCGCCCGCTGCGGTGCGGTGCAGTTCCAGCAAACAGTCCAGCCCTGGCGCGGGCGCCGTTGCCACGGCATGCAGCGGGCTCAATGCGACTTGCAGTTCGGGCGCCAGATATTGGTTGTACAGCGGCCAATACCAAGGGCAGTCCGTAGTGGCCGTCATCGGATCGGCGAGGATTGCCGGGCATGAGGAAAGCTCGCTCAGCAGCGGCCCGGCGGCATCGAGCCAGAGCAGACCGCAGGCTGATTCGAAGGCCGTGGCGGGCGGTGTGTGAAAGGGCCGTGGCGCCAGGCGCAGGGTCAGGGTGGCGGGCGATGGCTGCGACAGGTGCAAGCTCAGACCCGCGCCCACACGTTCGCGCACCGAGGCCTCGGCCTGTGACAGGCTGCGCAGGCGCAATGCTTGAGCATTCACTTCAATCGTCCTCGCGGTGCAGGCTCAAGCGCACCGTGCGGCCCAATTGCTGTGCCAGCCATGCGGCGCTGGCTTGCTGCTGAGGCTCGACTTGGCGCCACGCCTCGCGGGCCATATGCACCGCGATTTCCAGCGTCGTCCCCCGAGGTGTCACATTGACCTTTACCGTGCCAAGGTTCGGCAGTTCCAGGTGCGCTTCAAGGACGCCGGGCTGCAGCTCATCCAAGTGCTGTTCCAGTCGGGCCAGCAAGGTCTCCCATAACGCGAGGGTGCTTGGTTCCGGTGTCACAGCGGCGCCTTGTGAAGACGAATCAGGGTGTTGCTGCGGATCCTGAAACCCGCTCCCGCCGACGTCGGCCATCAGTGACGGGGCCAGGTTGTCGAACGTTTGCAGCAGTTGCTCGAACTGCTCACTCTCGTCACGGGTTTCACCGCGCAGGTCGTGACGGCGCTCGGATCTGACTGGCCACGCCGAGACCGTCTCCTGACGCGGTCGGGGTGCTTCCGGCGGGCGCGGTGGCGCCTTGAGCGTGGCGTGACGCGGGTTCATGAAGCCTCCTGGGCGAGGTCGCGCAAGTAGTCGAGTTTTTCCACGTCACGTTGGCGGCGATGCAGTTGCCGTTCGCTGTCCTCAGTCCATTGCTGCTGTTGCCGGCATTCTTCCTGCAACGCTTTGTAGCGCTGCTCCAAGCGCTCGATTTGGCGCAGGGCTTGCTGCTCGCCGGTTAGCCATTGGTTCATCTCGTTGAGCGGCAGACGACGATTGATGTGGGCATCGCGCTGTTCCAGGCGCGCCATGCCATGCTGTTCGCGCCGTTGTTCAAGCTCCTTCGTCAGTTGTTCCAGGCTTGTGTGCAGGGCCTTGAGCACCGAGCGTTGACGCTGCCAGGCCTGTTCGGCCATGGTCAGCCGATGGCGGCGGATCGGCGTCAGCACATCGAGCGTCGCCGTCAGGTTGTTGGCCATCGAATCATTGGCCGGTGACGGGGAATCGGTATCAGACTGGGGCATGAGCGGTTACCTGTAGAAGGTGGTCCAGGGTTTCATCGAGCGGCACCGGATCGCGCAGCGATTGCTGCAGAAAGGCTTCGATCCGTGCGCGAGCGTCCACGGCGCAATCGGTCAGCGGGTCATTGCCAGGCTGGTACTCGCCCAACTTGATGAGCATTTCCACTTGCTGATAGGCCGCCATCAGCCGGCGTAACTGTGTGGCCCCTTGTTGCTGTTCGGTTCCCACCACCTGGCTCATGGTTCGGCTCAGGCTGGCGAGGATGTCCACCGCCGGGTAATGGCCACGCTCAGCCAGGCGTCGCGACAACACGATGTGGCCGTCAAGCAGCGAGCGCACTTCATCGGCCACCGGGTCATTCATCGAATCCTGCTCAATCAGCACCGAATACAGGGCCGTGATGACACCGCTTTGGGTGCGTCCGGCGCGTTCCACCAAACGTGGCAGCAGGCTGTAGACCGAAGGTGGCAGGCCGCCACGACCGGCCGGCTCGCCGCTGGCCAGGCCGATTTCTCGCTGGGCACGGGCGAACCGGGTCAGCGAGTCGATGATCAGCAACGTCGATTTGCCCTGCTGGCGAAAACCTTCGGCAATCGCCGTGGCCGTGAACGCGGCTCGGGCGCGTTCCATGCTGCTGCGATCGGACGTGGCGCAGACCAGTACGGTGCGGCTGCGCAGTTCTTCGTCCAGTTCATGGTCAAGAAACTCGCGCAGTTCCCGACCCCGTTCGCCGATCAGACCAAACACAATGGCCTGGCACGGGGTGTTGCGGGCCAGTTCGGCGAGCAAGGTGGTTTTGCCACACCCGGCGCCGGCGAAGATCCCCACGCGCTGGCCTTCGCCCAGGGTCAGCAAACCGTCGATTGCGCGCAGCCCAGTGGCCAGCGGTGCCTCGATTCGCGGGCGCTCGCTGGCCGCTGGTGCATCGCGGATCACCGGCAAAGCCCCCACCGATCCGGCCGCCGCGAAGGCTTCGGGGCCTTCGCCGTTGAGGGCGCGGCCAAAACCGTCGAGTACGCAGCCCAGCAGGTGCTCGCCCACCAACAGGCTGTGCGGCTGGAACAACGGCGTGACCCGCGCGCCGATGGCGATGCCGTCGAGTGCTCCAAGGGCTGCCAATAAGGTGTGTTCACGGTCGAAGCCGACGATTTCGGCCATCACCTGATTGCCGTCGGCGCGCTGGATCTGGCACAGGTCACCGATTCGCGCGCGGGGCATGCGACTGTGCAGAAGAATGCCGTTCACCCCGGCGATGCGCCCATGGATGGACACCGGCGCGCAGTTCGCCAGGCGTTGCTGGTGCCCGCCGCACCAATCCTGTAATTGCGCGATGGCTGCCTGGATCACCAGCTCACCTCGATGCGCTGATCGCCTTCGAACACCACCTGATGTTCGCTGATGCCCACCAGTCGCACGCCGGCCACTTCGTCGCCGAGGAACACGCGGCGACCATCGCTGGTGAGCACGTTGGGCAACCGCGCCAGGCTGATCTGGACAATGCTGAACGGCAGCAGAGGTGTGGCTTCGGGCAAGTCGCTGAGCACCGGTATCGGGCTGCGGTACTGTTGCTCGAAACGCAACAACATGCGTTCGGTCAATTGCAGTAGATCGTCCTCGTCAAAGCGTCCCTTGAGGAGGATTTTGCCCGGTTGCTCGACCAGGCGGATGCGGCCCTGCAACTCGCGTTCGGTGAGCATGCGCTCCAAGACCTCACGCACCTGGGCGGCGTCCTTGAGCGGCGTGCGGGTGGGCACGGGCACCGGGACAGGTGTCGAATTTGAAACCCCGGAATTCACGCCCCAGAACAACGCCACGAGAAACAGCAGCACAGATCCTGCAACCAATGCCGGGCCCAACAGTGAGCGTGATGGCGCTGGCGTTGCGGGCATTGCTTCGTCGCGCTCGGCATTCATTGGCGGCAACGTTGTTTCAACGGGTTCGGCGTGTGGACCGTGCGCGTCGTCGTCCTGATCTTGCGGCCACTCGGTGTTGGCGCTGACCACCGACAGCCATACGCCGTTGAGGGCGAACGGTGTTCCCGGTTGCAACGTGGCGATGGCGTCAACCTTGTGCCCCTCGCTGTCGGTCACCGGGCCATCTTTGCGCGCCAGTGACCAGGTGTCGTCGACCAGCCGCAGCAGGCAGTGGCGATCTTTGATGCCAGGGTCGTACAACGCCAGATCGGCGCCCACTGCAGAGCCGATCGACCATTCGCCACCGTTCAATGGCAGCGCCGCCCCACGGTGCAGGCCGGTGAGCACGCGCAGTTCATACATCATGTCCGGTTTCATCGCACAACTCCGTCAGGCCAGCAGGTCATGGGCTTCTTGCAGATCAACGCGTCCCAGCACCTGCACTTGCACCGAGGACAGCAACTCGGCGAAGGACAGCACTGGAACATGGTTGAATTGTTCTCTGAGCAGCCCATGCAGCGGGCTGCGCAGGTCCTGGGCCACCAGCAGCACCGGTGCCGGGCTGGCGCGCAGCGGGAACGCCGCGCTCAATTGTTGGAGCAAGGCATTACCCACCTCCGGCTCAAGGGCAAACCAGGCTTCGCTCTGGCCTTGGCGCAGGGCGTCGCGCAGCAAGACTTCGGTTTCCGGCGTGACCAACCAAGCGTTGAGGGCGCCATGCTCGGTGTGTTGGTGGCAGATTTGCGCCTTGAGGGCGATGCGCACGTAATCGGTGAGGGCGTTCAGGTCCCGCTCATGCTGGCCCTGTTCGATCAGTGTCTCGGCAATGGGGCGCACCGAGCGCAGCGATACCAGTTCGGCGGACAGGCGCTGCAACACCGCGGCAAAACGCGCCAGCGGCAGGGTGCGTTGCAGTTCCTGGGCAAGCTCCGGCTGTTCGCTTTCGAGCCAACTGAGGATCGCTTTGCTTTCCTGCAAACCGATGAACTGAGGGCCGGTCGCCTGGAAGGCGCGGTCCATGCGTTCCAGAATCAGGTCCTCGGCACTGACCGGCTCCACGCTGCTCATGCGCAGCAAGGCGTGGTCGGGCGCGAACCACACCCACTCGGTTTCATCACGCTCTACCAGTCCCGGCTCACCGTCATGCAGTTCGCCGCATTGGCGCAGGTGCACGGCCATTCGGCTATCGCTCCAGGTGGCGCGGATCAGCGGCACTTCGTAGACGCAAAAACGCAATTCGTCTTCGCCACAGTCCTCGCAAAACTCCAGGTCGAAGGAGGGCAGTGTCAGCCCGAAACGGTGCACCAGCGTGTTGCGTCGCTGGCGAATGCCGTGCAGCAGTCGCTCCAGCGCCACGCTGTCTTTGTGGCTGGGATGAAACTGCAACAGATAGGCCCGGGACGGGTTGAAACGCCGGATGTCTTCGCGGCCATTGAGCTCTGGTGCGCCGTTGCGCGCGGCGCCGTCGTGGTCCTGGAGGATCTGTTTCTGGCGGATGCGCCACAACTGGATCAAACCGCTGAACAGACAGATCATGCTGATACTGATGAACACCACGCTGGGCATGCCGGGGATCGCCGCAAAGCCGAGCATGCCGATCGAGGAAAACACCCAGGCCTTGGGTTGGCTGGTCAACTGTTCGGCGATTTCATGACCGATGTTGGCGTCACCGGCCTGACTGTCCGGGGCTACGCGGGTGATGATCATGCCGGCGGTGAGAGAAATCAGCAGCGCCGGAATTTGAGCGATCAGGCCGTCGCCGATGGTCAGCACCGAATACAGGTGCATGGCTTGCGCGGGCTGCATGTCGTTTTGCAGGACACCGATGGAGAAACCGCCAATCAAGTTGATGAAGACGATCACCAGGCCGGCGATGGCATCGCCTTTGACGAACTTCATCGCACCGTCCATGGCGCCGAATAACTGGCTCTCCTTGGACAACTGCTCGCGACGCTGGCGAGCCTCGCGGACGTTGATCAGGTTGGCGCGCAGATCGCTGTCGATGGACATCTGTTTACCGGGCATGGCGTCCAGCGTGAAACGTGCCGCGACTTCGGCCACGCGTTCGGAGCCCTTGGTGATCACCAGAAAGTTGACGATCGTCAGGATCAGGAAAATCACCAGACCCACTGCCAGATTGCCGCCCACCACAAAGCTGCCAAACGCCTCGACGATGTGCCCGGCATCCTGTTGCAGCAGGATCAAACGGGTCGTGGCGATCGACAGCGCCAACCGGAACATGGTGGTCAGCAGCAGCACCGCAGGAAATGTCGAGAACGCCAGCGGCCGCGGCAGGTACATGGCCAGAACGATCAGCAACGACGAGATGCAGATGTTCAGGGCAATCAGCACATCCACCAACGCCGTGGGCAGCGGCAGGATCATCATGAACACGATGGCCATGACCATGACCGCGCCGACGATCTCGGTACGGCGCATCACCGCGAGTGCCAGGCGGTTGAGGCTGTGAATCAGGCGATTCATTGCAGGCCCCGCCCTGGTTCGGCCAGCCCCAGGGCCTGACGTTCTTGCCGGGCGAGTTGATCCATCAGGTTATGCAGCAGGCGCAGGCCGTTTTGCCGAGTCTTTAGATCCTTCCACAGCACCAGTGGCAGGTTTTGCAGCAGTGGATACAAGCCATTGAAGTACAGCGGCTGCAAGTGCGCTGCATTGCTCAGGGTGTCATCGCTGAGCAGGGTCAGGTCGCGGGCGAAAAAGCCGTTGGCGCAAAAGCGCAGCAGGCGTTTGCTCATGGTCAGGGGCGTCATGCTGTCGCGCCGCTGTTGCTGGCTCAAGCGTTGCAACAGGTCGTGACACGCCTTGATCATGTTGTTGAGCTGCCCGCAGGAGCCCAATCCACGCAGCATCGAGCCCAGTACTGCGCCGGGCAGGGACGGCGAAAGGGCGGCGATATCGTCGGCCAGCGCGCGCTGCAGGGTACGCAACCCCCGGGAGAACTGTTCCTCGCTGAAGTGTTCGAGCAGGGCTTCAAGCAGACTGGCCAAGGGTTGTTGACCAATAATCGCCTTGTAATACAGCTGACGCATGGCCGCGCGTTGCTGTGGATCACGGCTGAACAGGGCGATGGCACTGGCCGTGTTGAACCCGGCACGGATTTTATCGCCGTGCACCAACCGTAACTCATCGATCAGGTCTCGGGTGCTCTGCGCTTGGGCCTCATGACCTTCACCGAGAGCCAGGTGCATCGCCTGCTGCAGCAGAATATCGGCGCGCGCCGGATCGTTGTCCGCCAGGTTCAGGGCCGTCTGCAGCGACGGCTGTTGCTGCAACTGCTGCTGCATGCGGCGGGCCTGTTGTTCGAGGCTCGGCTGGTCGGTGTGATCAAGCAGGCGGTAAAGCTCAACGAGCTTTTCGATGCGCTCGACCCGCTGTCCTCGGGTCGCGTCGCTGATATGGCGTTCGTCCAGGCTTTTGCTGTGGCGTTCGATGCTCTCGCTGAACTTCAGCGCCACTTCTTCCATGGAATCAATCAGAGGATTTTTGGCCACGGTCGACGACGTTTCCGTGCCGGGCAAAGGACGCGGCAGCAAATCCAGGGGCAGGGCATCGTTGTAGTTGGATACTTTCATGGAGGCGCACGTTCCACCGCTATACAGGTGGGCAGTGAGTGGCGTTTGGCGGCGTCGGGTTCCCTCGTTGCCGTCAGGTTCAAAAACCTGTGCAAGAACTGGCACGGGTTTTTTGTCAAAAGTGCAACAAATGGCAAAAATCACGCTTTTCAGGTTTAAAAACTGTTTAAAAACAGTCGGTTGAAAAAGTACCAAGGTTGGTACGCTCGCTGCTCTCTATCCCTCCCGCCACTGTCGGCATAGCGTGAGTGATGAGGGATCAAGCGTGGAATCGAGTCGTGTTCAAACGGAAGCGAAAGTCATTGCCGCCATCAAACTGGATTTGGGCGGTCTGGCACACAGCAGCGAGAAAAAGTTGCGCGGTTTCATTACCAAACGGGTATTCAATCCAGCCGATGTCGACGATCTGATGCAGATGACTTATCTGGAAGCCTGGCGTAACCAGCACAAGTTCACCGGGGCATCGAAACCGGAAACCTGGTTGTTCGGCATTGCCACTAATCTGGTCAGCAATCACTTCAAAAACTTCTATCGCCGGCCGCAGAACACCGTGTTGGAAGATTCAGGAATCGAAAGCCTGGAATATGGTCATGATCCGAGCCAGGTCAGTGAGCACCAGCGCTTGCTCAGCCGCACCCTGCAAGCCATCGACGACTTGTCGGTTGACATGCGCGCCGTGATTGACCTGGTCGTGGACTCAGACATCAGCTATCAGGACGCTGCGCAGCAACTGGGCGTGCCTATCGGCACTGTGCGTTCTCGCCTGGCGCGGGCCCGGGGCCAGTTGAAGAGCAGCGTCTATAACGAGAGGGCCAGCGCATGAACGTATTTGTCCGCCGGCCTCAGCCGACTGTCCTGCCTAGGGGCGTACGTGAATCCTGTGACGCCGATTTGCCGGCAATGATGGACATCTTCAACGAAACGGCGGGAACCGGCGCCAATTCCCCGGTGACCCGGCCCATGACGCTCGAAGAAGTGACGTTCTACATCAACCTTTATAAACGCGACGGCTTGCCGGTGTATGTACTGGAGCGCGGCGGCGAAGTGGTTGGCTGGCTGTCGATCAATCGCTTCAGTTGGGGGACTCAGGCGTGCCGCAATACCGGTGAAACGGCGATTTATGTGCGCGCCGATCGTCACGGCAGCGGCATCGGCGTACGCCTGGGCCATGCCACGGTGATACTCGGCCGCCAGTTTGGCCTGGAAACCCTCGTGGCCTGGATCATGGCCGCCAACGTCCCCAGTCAGCACATCGTGCAGTCGATCGGTGCGGTGCTTTGGGCGCGCTTGCCCCGTATCGCCCGTTTTGGCGAGGAGCGGGCAGACGTGCTGTTGTTCGGGTTGCCGCTGTGCGAGGAGGGCCTGGCCATGGCTCGGCCGCTTGATGTTGAGCAGGGGGCTTTACGCTAAAGGCCCATTTTCATCCACTACTGTGCAGCGGCGACTCAGGTCGCCGCTGCCGAGTGTATTCCCGACGCACAGTGGCGCGGCTTACTGCTTGGGCATGGTGGAGCGTTTTACCGGCCCCTTGCTGCTCAAGATGCGCCGTGCGGCATGGACCGCTCGCTCCGAAAGCGCTTCCATGCGCGGTGATTGCAACGCCCAGGCGTGCCAGTAAAGCGCTACATCGGTGAAGTGTTCCGGCGCGACGTCCACCAGATCCCGACTTTTGAGCAAATCGCTCACCTGCATATACGGCACCATCCCGTAGCCGAGACCACGGCGTATGGCTTTGAGGCGTGCTTCTGGAAGTGACAAGTAGTGCGTGGGGTAGGCGTCTGCGTGCAGGCCGAAACGTGACTGCATGAAATCAGACTGCAAGGTGTCCTTGCGCGAATAGGCAAATACAGGTGCCTTGCGCGCAGCAGAGCGGGTCAAGCCCTTCGCAAACCATCGCTCCTGAAACGCTGGCGATGCCACCAACTGGTAACGCATTGACCCCAGCGGCTCTGTAAAACAACCTCGCATAGGCTCTGAGCGTGTGCCGATGCAGCCGATCACCTGACCACTTTCGAGCAATGCGTAGGTGTGATCCTGATCGTCGACCACAACGTCGAGCAGAATGTTTTCGTTGACGAATATCTCGGCCAGTGCAGGAAAGAACCATGTCGCCAGGGTGTCGCCATTGACCGCGATGACCACACGCAGATGATCTTGTTCGTCGCCGGTCAGGTCATTGAGGAGTTCTTCTTCAAGCACTGTCGCACGGCGAAGATAGAGCATCAGTTTTCGTCCCGTCTGGGTGGGCTCGCACGGCCTTGCGCGCACGATCACTGAACTGCCCAGGCGAACTTCCAGAGCATGTATGCGTTGCGATACCGCCGACGGCGTTACGTTAAGACGTTCTGCCGCCTTCTCGAAACTACCGCTGTCGACCACGGCCAGGAACGCCTGCATCTGTTTTGCATCAAGTTGCATGGCCGCTACGCTCGTTAAGTATTTCTAATGGTCACTGAAAGATACTTCGTTTTTCTTCATCTCGATAGCGAACTGCTCAATCATTGCGCCACGGCGACATAGAGCAGCTTTGCCCCGCGCAACGCGTCGCCCAAGGCGTCATCGAAATTCCGGATGACAGCGTTGAAGCGTTATTGACCCCGTAGGGTGAGCGTTATGGAGAAACAAATGTCCAGCGTCCGATACTTGCCATGAAACTCAACATGATTATTGCTGTGAGTGCTGTTGCATTGGTCTGTAACTATGTCTGGCAATCCCACGACTTGAAACTGGGACCCTATGAGTACCAGGCCTCGGCGAATAGTCTACTGTCGCAAGGCACTCACCCAGGCGCGCGTCAGTTGGCCTTGAACCGCGCCAACAACAAGTGTGCATCGCTGGGAAAGCAAGTCGGTGAGTTTGATGTGCAATCGCGCATGCCGGCGGATCAGGAGCATGAAGTGGCCAACGTGACGTTCGTTTGCAAGTGATCTCCCTCACCGCAATCCGAATCAGTCCAGGAACCTTGAAACCTTAAATCTATAGGCGGTACAAACCATGAAGTTAATTATTGTTGCGGTGCTCGCGACGCTGTTGAGCGCGTGTGTGACCTCTGTTCACGATTGGGCCAGGTCAGGCGCAAGTGCTGCTGACATCCAGCACGACAAAGCTCAATGCCAGTACCAGGCCAAAGCAGCAACTGCCAGCTACCATTCAACGCCGGCGGCGAACGACAAGACCCACGGCATGGGCAGTGCCGTGGGGGATGGCATCGTTATTGCGGAAAAACAGATCGACCTGACAAATGATTGCATGCGCCTCAAAGGTTACGTTGGTCAATGAGCCCCTGTTGCCACTGGCCAGTGCGCTTCGAACCCGTTGGACAAGTCGCCGTTTGTTTATAGTACAGTCGCCGCCGAAACACCTGTCGCCGGATGTTCCAGGCAATGGGTGTACAAAACATCGACAGAATAATGTGGCTTTCAATGAACACTTCTACGGCGACAACCGAGGGCAGTTGGTATCCGGTCATTGCACTGGCCCTGGCTGCGTTTGTGTTCAACACCACCGAGTTTGTACCTGTCGGTCTGTTGAGTTCGATTGGCAGCAGCTTCGACATGTCCACCGATCAGGTCGGTTTGATGTTGACGATTTATGCGTGGGTTGTGTCCCTGGCGTCGCTGCCCATCATGCTGATGACCCGCAACGTCGAGCGGCGCAAGTTGTTGCTCGTGCTGTTTGGGATATTCATCGTCAGTCACATCCTGTCGAGTCTGGCGAACAGTTTCGGTGTCCTGCTGGTGAGCCGGGTCGGCGTGGCGTTGTCGCATGCGTTGTTCTGGTCGATCACGGCCTCTCTGGCGGTGCGCCTCGCGCCAGCGGGCAAGCAGGTCCAGGCCCTTGGTTTGCTGGCCACCGGTACTTCCCTGGCGATGGTGCTGGGAATTCCTCTAGGCCGGCTATTGGGCGAGGCCATGGGATGGCGTACCACCTTCATCGTTATCGCGGTGCTGGCCACTGTGCTGGTGTTCTGGCTGGCCAAGGCCTTGCCGTTGTTGCCCAGCCAGAACTCAGGCTCGCTCAGAAGTCTGCCCCTGTTGTTGAAGCGACCTGCGCTGGTAGCGCTCTATCTCCTGACGGCCGTCGTAGTGACGGCCCATTTCACTGCCTATAGCTACATCGAGCCTTTCATCCAGCAGGTGGCGGGCCTGAGTGGCGATGTGGTGACCCTTATTTTGCTGCTATTCGGCGGTGCGGGCATTTTCGGTTCGTTGCTGTTCAGTTGGCTGCACCGCTATAACCCGCAGCGCTTTCTGATCATCTGCGTGTCGTTGCTTGCCTTGTGCCTGGCATTGCTGTGGCCGTTGAGTGGGAAGGTCTCGTACCTGGGCGCGCTGAGCCTGTTCTGGGGGATGGCAATCATGGGGTTTGGGCTGGCGTTGCAGTCCAGAGTCCTGGTGTTGGCTGCGGACGCGACCGATGTGGCGATGGCGCTGTTTTCCGGGATCTATAACGTCGGCATTGGCGGCGGGGCACTGCTGGGCAGTTGGGTCGGCGGCCAGTTAGGTTTTGCGTTCACTGGCGTGGTGGGCGGTACGTTGGCGGCGCTGGCACTGGCGTTGTACTGCTTGTCAGTTTCTCGAATCACTTGGCCCGGAGCTTGAAATTGAGCTCACGGGCCTTTTGATTGAGTTTTAATTCCAGTTCGAACCGAAGAGGCGGGTGCAGTCGCCCATCGGCGCAAGATGTGCTCTTAGCCAAAGAAAGATCATCATCGACAGGGAGGACGGAATGAGCCAACACCCGACCTCCATGCGCCGAGCCTTAATTACTTCGCCGATGTTTTCAACACTTCAATCCATACTGCGCCTTTGCCCGACGCCGCTTCACCGACACGTTTCAGCGCGCCGTTGTTGCTGATTGCGTAAGTGCCGACTTTTTCGCTTTTCTCGCCTGTCACCAGCAACCAGCGCCCATTGGGTGAAAAAGCGATAGTGCGTGGCTGCTTCTCTTGGACCGGGTAATTATCGATGAAGCTCAAGCCGCCTGTTGAAGGGTCAACTGCGAATGCCGAAACCGAACTGCTGGTGCGCTCGGTCATCAACAATAGCGAGCCATCGGGCGAGATCCGTAGGTCCGCCGCCCATATGCGTGGTGTCGGGTCGTCCCTCAAGTCGTTGTTACGTGCATCACGCACTTCGCCGTGAGCCAGTTTCAAACGCTCGGGAATGCCATTGGCAACGGCAATCTGAGTCAATGCGCCGGTGCTGTCATTGATTGAAAACGCTGTGACCGTGCCGCTCATTTCACCGACCACATACAGGTATTTGCCATTCGGGGAAAAGGCCAGGTGCCGAGGCCCGGTATTGTCCGCGACACGGATGTAACCGCTGCCGATAGGGGTGAGCGCGCCGGTGGTGGCATCGAGGCGATATTGCAGGACCTTGTCCGCACCAAGATTGCCCGCGTAGGCAAAACGGTTGCTCGGGTCGGTACGAATCGAATGCGCATGCGGGCCTGTCTTGTAGCTCAGGATGCTGGCAGAAGGCTGATAGGTCTTGTCGATGGGCTGAACGGTGATGGTGTCGGCACCGTAGGATGCAGCAAGCAGGGCGTGTCCTTTTCTGTCGGTAGACAGGTAAGCCATGCTTTCTGCCAGCGGCGCTTTGGACAGTGGAGTCAGATGTCCGCTCTTGGGATCGATGCTGTAACCCAGCACCTGGAACGGCTTGACTCGCAAGGCCGCAAACAACACTTTGCCGTCAGGGGTGATGGCCATGGGGTTGACCTGATCACCGGCATTGACCTGGTCAATCAGGCGCAGCGCGCCGTTGTTCTGGTCAAGGCTGTACTGGGAAATCAGCCCGTCTCCCGGGCTCGAGATATAGGCAAAGGTGTCGGCATTGGCTTGCAGGCTGAGACCGTAGACAACCGCAGCGGTCAAGAGGAGGGGCGTTCTCACAGATGATCCCTTATTTTTATGATTGTGGTCAGTCATCCTATGACTGTCCTTGGATGACATCAATCGCTATTTTCTCAGGCTGGAAAGTTACCTCTTGGTTGAAAAGCGGTTTTTTTACCTGAAACTGGCGTGATTCGATGACGTTCAAGGAGCACGACAATAACCCGCGACCTTAAAACATTTCTAAACACACGGATTCGAGAGGTGTTCTAAGACGTCGTATCTTTATTGCTTTAAGGCAGGTATCGGTATCGCCCTAAAGTGCGCACCGTCGCGGTCGATAACTCAATTACGCATGGGCTCTATCTCCTTATAACAACACATGCAACGTTCAGCGCTAGCGTTTCTCCTTGCCAAAACTATAAATACCCGCAGGTGAAGTCATGAATATCAAGCAGAAGCTGACCTGGGCGTTCGCGGCTATCGCGTGCGTCCCGGTCATTTTGGTCGCCGTTTTGGTAGTGCTGAATCTGCGAGAGGGGGCCCAGGCCAATTTCCTCGACAGCAGCGGTCGCGAGATCCGCCAGATCGACAATGGCATGAAGCAGTTTTTTGACGGCATCAGCCAAAACGTCGACTACGTAGCCAAGGATCCACGCGTTATCGCGGCCAAAGATCTCAAAAACTACGCTGGCGCCGATGCAGCGCAAATCCCCCTCACTCAGACCAACAAAGAGCTGCTGGCGATATTCGACCAGTTTGCCAAAAGCCACCCGAGTACCGCTTACCTGTCCTTGGGTCTGAGCGACGGCGGCTACGCCAGTTGGCCAGACGACACCAAACTGAACAGCTACGACCCGCGCGTACGTCCCTGGTACAAAGCGGCCATCGCCGCGCCAGGTGCCACCGTGCGCACTGGTGCCTACTATTGGGCCCCGGACGATGTGACGCTGATCGGCACCGTGCACACAGTCGCCGACGCCGCCGGGAATATCCTGGGCGTGGTTGGCCTGGACGTGTCGCTCAAACAGCTCACCGAACTGGTGCGCAACATCAAACTGGGCGACAGCGGCTACCTGATGCTGGTGGAAGCCAACGGCAACGTGTTGGTGGATCCCAGCGACGCCAAGCACAACTTCAAACCCCTGGCCGACCTGGGCCCCAACTACGCCGAACTCGCCAAGCGAGGCGACGGCGTGACCCAGATCGAGATCGATGGCGTGCCCTACATGGCCAACGTGGTCAGTTCCAAGGACCTGGGCTGGCGCTTTATCGGTCTGATCAAGCGTGATGAAGTGATGGCTGACGCCACCCGCCTGACTTGGTTGATCGCGGCCATTGCAGCGGCATTGGCGTTGGTGTTTGCGATTGTAGGCGCCAGCTTTGCCAGCGTCATCGTGCGTCCGATTCGCGGCGTGGCCGACGGCCTGCAAGAAATCGCCGAAGGAGAAGGCGACCTGACGCGCCAACTCAAGGTGCAGGGCAAGGACGAAACCGCCGGTCTGGCGGGCTGGTTCAACCAGTTCCTGGGCATGATTGCACAATTGGTGCAGCGCATCGGCAATGCCTCATCTGACCTGCAGGCCGCCGCCGCCGACTCCAGCGAAGTGGCCAACAACATGAACCAGGCTGCAGGTCGCCAGCGTGAAGCCGTGGAACTGGTGAGCACGGCGTTCAACGAAATGGTCGCGACTGCCAACGAAGTTGCGCGTTCGTGCAGCGCCGCCGCGTCGAGTGCCGACGAAGGCTACCGCGATGTACATGACGGCCAGCAGCACATAGGCGAAGCCACCGGCAGCGTGCTCAAGCTCAGCGAAGACCTGCAAAAGTCCACCCAGACCATGCAGTTGCTGGAGCAGGACAGCCAGAACATCAACACCATTCTCGACACCATCCGCTCGATTGCCGAGCAGACCAACCTGCTGGCGCTCAACGCAGCGATTGAAGCGGCACGCGCCGGAGACCAAGGCCGAGGCTTCGCCGTGGTCGCCGACGAAGTCCGCGCCCTGGCGCGTCGGACAGCCGACTCCACCGGCGAGATCGACAGCTTGCTGGGCAATCTCGCCCGCCGCACCCAGGAGGTCACGCAGCAGATGCAAGGCAGCCTGCAGGTGTCCCACGCCAGTGTGGAACGCATCCAGCAGGCGCGTGACAGCTTCGACAAGATCCGTGGCTCGGTGGACTCGATCCGCGACCAGAACACCCAGATCGCCACAGCCGCCGAAGAGCAGCACCAGGTGGCCGAAGAGATCAATCGGCACATCGCGCAGATTCATGCCGATGCCCAACTGGTCGAAGGCTTTGCCCAATCCTCACAGACTGGCTCGGGTCGATTGACAGAAATTTCTGGTCAGCTCAAAGGCCTCGTGGGTCGCTTCAAATATTAGTATCCCTGCCCGAGTGAAGCGGTGAACTCTCATCGTTTCACTCGGCCGGCTTATCGAATGATCGAAGCGATTCTCGGCAATACGTACTTGGTGTTCGTCTAAAGACTGTCAGGGTCGCCAAAAAACATCTGAATCCGCGACCGCAACCAACGCTCACCCGGATCGTTATCCTGCGACCCGCGCCAAGCCATGTGCAGTTCAAACGTTCGGGTCGGCAACGGCGGATCTTCTGCTCGAACACCACCGGCCGCCGTGAGTGCATCGGCGGTGTAGTCCGGCACGGTTGCGACGATGTCGGTGCCCGCCAGCAACGTGCTCAAGCCGTTGAACTGCGGCACGGCGAGTACGACATGGCGTTTGCGGCCGAGTTTTTCCAGTTCTTCGTCGATAAAGCCACTGAGGTCACCAGCGAACGACACCAGCGCATGCGGGCGTGCGCAGTAATCATCAAGGCTAAGTGGCCCGGGTACGGTGTCGGCACGTAACAACTTGGGCTGACTACGGCGCAAGACCTTGCGTTTGGCGTTAGCCGGCAAGTCTGTGGTGTAGCTGACACCGATGGAGATTTCGCCTGATGCCAGCAAACCCGGCATCAGGATGTAGTTGACCCGACGCACCACCAGTACGATCCCCGGCGACTCGGCGCGCAGGCGTTTTAGCAGCATGGGCAGCAGAGCGAATTCGACGTCATCGGACAAACCGATGCGAAACACCGAGGTGCTGGTCGCCGGGTCGAACTCCGCTGCGCGGCTGACCGCGGTCGAAATCGAGTCGAGCGCGGGCGAGAGCAGGGCGAAGATTTCCACCGCGCGGGCGGACGGTTCCATGCTCCGGCCGGTGCGCACGAACAGTGGGTCATCGAACAGGCTGCGCAGGCGCGAAAGCGCCGCGCTGATCGCCGGTTGCCCGAGAAACAGTTTTTCCGCCGCCCGGGTCACACTGCGTTCGTGCATCAATGTTTCGAATACGATCAACAGGTTCAGGTCGACACGACGCAGGTCATTACGATTCATCTGGAGTCCTGGCAGAGTCATCAAGCTTGACGAGAGCGGCCATATGAGAACAATGGCCGGCATGAATCTTACGGGGAAAGGCTGTTACTCTGCACCCGTAAATTCAGTTTTACTCAGACGGTGGCAGCCGTTTTTCATGGATTTCACCCATGCCACCCATGCTGCGGAATCAATGACAGGCATGTCGACTATTAATAGCCACTGATAGTCTTGGGTTAAAAGCCCAGATAGAGTTCAGGGCATTAGAGGTTACTTTGACGAGGTTTGCGATGTCCCGCACGATCCGTTTTCACAAGTTTGGTCCGGCCGAGGTGCTCAAATGCGAAGAGCATGCGGCCGCTCAGCCAGGTCCTGGCGAAGTGCAGGTGCGTGTCGAGGCAATCGGCATCAGTTGGTACGACACGCTCTGGCGTCAAAACCTGGCCTCGTCCCAGGCACGCCTGCCATCAGGCCTTGGCCATGAGATGGCCGGTGTGGTCACGGCGGTCGGTGCCGATATCGAAGACCTGTCCGTTGGTGACAAGGTCGCCAGTTTCCCAGCTGAAAGCCCGAATGACTACCCCGTCTACGGCGAGTCGATTGTGCTGCCGCGTACCGCGCTGACCCGTTATCCGGATGTGCTCAGCCCAATCGAAGCGAGCGTGCATTACACACCGCTGCTGATCGCTTATTTTGCTTACGCCGATCTGGCGCGGGTCAAACCGGGACAGTTTGCTCTGGTGACCGACGCCAGCCATTGCGCCGGCCCTTCGTTTGTCCAGTTGGGCAAGGCGATGGGCGTGCGGGTGATTGCCGCGACCAAGAAGGCGCAAGAGCGCGAATACCTGATGTCCCTTGGCGCGGAAAAGGTCATTGTCACCGAAGAGGAAGATCTGTTGATGCGAATCAACAAGATCACCGACAACCGTGGTGTCGACGTCGTCTTCGATGGCCTTGGCGGTCCGCAGATGTCGCTGCTTGGCGATGTCCTTGCACCGCGTGGCAGCCTTGTATTGTATGGTCTGCAAGGCGGTAACCAGACGCCATTTCCAGCGTGTGCGGCGTTCCAGAAAAATATTCAGTTCTTCGTGCATTGCATCGGCAACTTCACCGGCAAACCGGAACTGGGCATCACCCAGGATCACGTCGCCCTGCAACGAGCCTTGCGTGACATCAACCAGTTGACCGCTGACCGCGTGCTGGTGCCGCTCAAGACCCGTGTATTCCCGTTCAACGAGTTCGTCGAAGCGCATCGCTATATGGACGAATGCCCCTGCCGCGAACGGGTCGCTCTTCAAGTCGAACCGGCGTAAAGCCTGGCCCTGGAGTCCGTGGCCCCACGGACTCCTTTGCGTTTATCCCCCCTCTGCAGAACAACAGACTTCCTTGGCGCTGCCTGCGGACAGTTCAGCAACTGAACTGGTTTTTGCTCCCGATCTGTATCTTCTAATCGAACTATAAGCCCTGATAATTGAAGGATTACTTTCATCTCAAGGAATGAGCCATGGCTGTGCATTCAATTTGTCCTGCATTACATAAAACGGCTAGCGCTGTTGAACGCGCCGACTCCTGTTTAATTGTTGTAGGCCTATTCGGAAACTACTTCTCTATTTTTTGTACTCACTTGTCGTGGGACGTTGTGGGAAGTTTCCTAGGAATATTCAACATAGAAAAAAACCAAACAAATACAGGGGCTTGAAGCTGTCCTCCGGTGATTGGCGGGCTTTTAGCAGCTCAAGTGTTTCAAATAACTACGAATTTGTAAGTGTTAGCATTTGAGCGTCTATTACTTACTTGATGAATTGTCGTGCGGCTGATATTTCCGTCGTTATGGCATGAAACTTTTGATACCGGGTAAATACCGATGAGCACGATCCATGACCAGGCTATGAATTATGTCTACCAGCAGGTATTGCAGCGTTTGCTGAGCTTCTTTTCCCGTGCAGAGCGCACGGCGTTGCAGTTATTGATACAGCGACTGGCCGTGGCCGCTGGCGGCATGGAGAACATTGGCCATTTCAAGGTGCTGGTGAACCAGACCGGCTCGCGCGACAGTTGTTACACGCTTGCATTGCTGCGGGCTGCGCAGTTGAGTATCGCAGGGCGTGCACCCGCGACCTTCCAGTTGCGGGTGGCGACTTTGCGCTGGAATGGCAATAGCCAGACGGCATTGCAAAACATGCATCGCAGCTACAGCGCACTGTTTCTGTACGATGACCCACGAGTCGAGTTGTTGATGGTGGATCATCGTCAGGTCTTGCCGTTTGATCATCAGGCACCTATCTGTGACGAAGGGCGTGAGGCTAACCGTATCAACTTGCTGCTGCTCGGTCACCGCAGGACCTTCAGTGAAACGCTGGAGTTTTGGGATGACGCTTATCTGGCCACCGCCGAGTACTACGGTCAGGTCGCCCGCTGGAACAATGGTGTCGATGCGATGATCGGTAGCGAATCCCCGCGCCGTCAGAAGCAATTTCTCGATGGGTTGAACCGTGCGGTGCAGAAAGCGGCAATCGCCGGATCGCTAGCCAGTTCCGCGGGCTTCGAAACGCTTTTTCCGCTGCTTGACGGACTCGGTGGCGACTACTATCGCGAGTTCTATACGGACGAGGAGCGGGTCGCGTGGCGTCCTGAAGGTCAATTTGAAACCTGTCGACGCACCAGTTTCATCGGCATCAATGACATGATCGTCGGCAAGCTTGAAGAGCGCTGGCCCTTGCTGAGTGACTTTCTTGGATTTCAGGCCGATGACCTGGCGCTGTATCAAGGTGATGATGAGTACGCCGATCCCCTGGTGGCAGCGCATTTGTGTGGCCTTCAGGCGCGACTCATCGAGGGGCGAACCTACGAGGCGGGTATCAGCGATTACCTGCAAAGCTGCCTGGCAACGATGCGCGCAAAACAGTTACCCGAACCGGTGTGCGAACAGCTGCTTTCCAGCTTTGGCAATCTGCAGGAGCCTGGCCAGTTGCGCTTGCAGGCGGAGTGCTGCCTGCAAACCCGTTTTGATCTGAGCGAAATCCAGCTGACGTGTCTTTTGTTCGCACCGTTCATTGATAGCGGTTGCGGGCTTGAACGGTTCCTGCGCAATTGCCATCCCGGGATGTTGGTTGCGCTGCCGGATCTGCACCGGGCGATGCAGGGCCTGCATGCACCCGAGCAGGTCCTGAAGTGGATGACCGATGTCAGCGGTTTGTCGGTCGGACTGATTGTTCGTCTTTACGCCATGAGTCCGATTCAGATGCCTTCCCCCGGCGAAGTCGCCGAGCAAAACGCGAGCCTGGACGGGGTAGATTCCGGGTCGGCAGTCGATCGGTCGGCGGAAGGCTGATCGTGATCCATTTGCCAAAAGGTGAATCAGAGCCCATGAAGGCGAGCTCGTGAAAGCAACGCGGGAAAACGACTTCGTTTATCAGGCGGTTTATCGTTATCTGACGCAACTGATCGATGACGCGGGGAGTGGTTCGGCAGCGCGCTTGCCCTCACTGCGCCAACTGGCTGATCGGCTGAATGTCTCTATCTCGACCGTCCAGTACGCCTATTCGCTACTGGAAAAGGAGGGGCGAGTCTATTCGATAGCCAAATCCGGTTATTACGCGCAAGCATTGCCCGCCATGGATTTGCCCGGTAGCGGCAGGGATATGCTGGAAACTGTTTACGTCAACACCAAGCGCCCGGGAATGCGCGTGTTGAGCGACGACGATCCGGCATCACTGCAATCGCTGGACAGCCCGTTGTTGATGCTCGAACGTGAACTGCTACGCCAGTATCCACGCCAGCCGCAATGGTTGGTGCAACCCAGCGGTGAACTGGAATTGCGCACGGTCCTGGCCGCACGATACACCTCGTCAACGGTTAACTGCTGGCATGCGGATGACGTCTATATCGGTGCCGATCTTCGTGGTGTGCTGGAGATACTCATTTCGGTACTTGAGTTGCGCGGGGCCACCGTGGTGGTCGAATCGCCCTGTGATTGGGTGATCTTGCGTCTCCTGGAGGCCGCCGACGTGCGCGTCATCGAGTTGCCACTGCTGGACGGGGGAGTGATTGATCCACAACGACTGGAGTCGTTGCTCAAGAAAGAGTCGGTGCGGCTGATCCTTTTGTCTTCGGTATTGAGCATGCCTCAGGGGAGCCTGCTGTCTCAGGCCAATCGGCAGACCGTTGCGCATCTGCTGGGGTGCCATGGCACCTGGGTTCTGGAAAACGACTGCTACAGCGAGTTTGACGAGCGGATAGACTCCCGGCGCCTGCGGGACTGGCTGGATCCCGATCGCTTGCTGGTGTTTTCCTCGTTCGAAAAATTCATCGGTGCAGAGGCACCGTTCGGTTTTGTCCTTTCGCATCATTGGCGCCGTGAATTGCAACGCCATTTCCTGCTGCGTGCGTTCCGATTGTCACCCATTCGCCAAAAGGCCATCGCCAGACTGTTGGGGGGTGGCCGGATGGATCAGCACCTGGCCGTATTGCGGCGGATGCTAAAGGAACGCCGTACGCAATTGATCCAGCTATTGCGCGAGCGCCTGGGCGACGCGCTGCAGATTGCAGAACCGCAGGGTGGGGCGACTGTGTGGGTCCGTTCGTTACGGCCGGTCGATATGGGTAACGTGTTTCAGCGTCTGCTCAAGCAACAGATCATTATTGCGCCGGGGGAGCTGTTCAGTCTGCAGGGGTTGCATGCGCACCATCTGCGTTTGAGCCCGCTGGGTCTTGGCGATCACGAACTGGTCAGCGTTGTCGGGCTATTGGGCGACGCATTGCGTCTGGCGCCCGACGATTAACGTTAAAAAACATCGCAAGTGTGCCGGATAGATCCCATCGCGCTGCGGTCAAACTGCCAGTAAACTGCGCTCTATTTCTGAACCACTCTATTCCAGAGGTTTTGCATGACTCTCAGTCCTTTTGCGGGCAAACCGGCACCGGCAGAATTGTTGGTCGATATCCCGCGACTGGTGACGGCTTATTACACCGGCCAGCCTGACGCTTCCATTTCAACGCAACGCGTGGCGTTCGGCACCTCTGGTCACCGGGGCAGTTCCTTCGATTTGAGTTTCAACGAATGGCATGTTCTGGCCATCAGTCAGGCGATCTGCCTTTACCGCGAGGCTCAAGGGATTACCGGTCCGCTGTTTGTCGGTATCGATACTCATGCACTGTCGACCCCGGCCGGGGCCAGCGCGCTGGAAGTACTGGCGGCCAATGGTGTGACAGTAATGATCGCCGAAGGTGATGAATACACGCCGACGCCTGCCATCTCCCACGCCATTCTCTGCTACAACCGTGGCCGCACCTCGGGCCTGGCCGACGGCATCGTCATTACGCCGTCGCACAACCCGCCACAAAGCGGTGGCTACAAATACAACCCAACCAACGGCGGCCCGGCCGACACCCACATCACCAAGTGGATCGAAGCCAAGGCTAACGAACTGCTGGTCAATAAACTGGCTGGCGTTAAACGGATCAGCTACGAGCAGGCGCTCAAGGCCAGCACCACTCACCGTCACGACTACGTAAACAGCTACGTGGCCGATCTGATCAACGTGATCGATTTCGATGCGATTCGTGATGCCAGGCTGCATCTGGGCGTCGATCCGTTGGGCGGAGCAGGGGTGCGCTACTGGTCGGCCATCGCCGAGCACTATCGTCTGGACCTGGAGGTGGTGAACAAGGAAGTCGATCCGACGTTCCGTTTCATGACCGTTGACTGGGACGGCCAGATTCGCATGGACCCATCGTCCAGCTACGCGATGCAGGGATTGATTGGCCTCAAAGATCGTTTCGACGTGGCGTTTGCCTGCGACCCTGATCACGATCGCCATGGCATCGTGACGCCATCTGGTGGTTTGCTCGCGCCGAACAATTATCTGGCGGTGTCCATCGATTACCTGTTCCAGAACCGTGCGCACTGGCGTGCCGATGCCGCCGTGGGTAAAACCGTGGTCAGCAGTGGTCTGATCGATCGCGTCGCCAAGCGCCTGGGTCGACGTCTGTACGAAGTGCCGGTCGGTTTCAAATGGTTCGCTGAGGGGCTGTTCGATGGTTCGTTGGGTTTTGGTGGCGAGGAGAGCGCCGGCGCATCGTTCCTGCGCAAGGACGGTGGCGTTTGGAGCACCGACAAGGACGGCCTGATCCCGGCATTGCTTGCCGCGGAAATGACTGCTCGCAACGGTCGCGATCCAGGTCAGGCTTACAACGCGCTAACCGCCGAACTGGGTGAACCGTTCTCTGTGCGCGTTGACGCCAAGGCCAATCCCGAACAGAAAGCCCTGCTGAGCAAGCTGTCGCCTGCGCAGGTCACTTCGACCGAGTTGGCCGGCGAGAAGATCCAGAGCATCCTCAGTCACGCGCCGGGCAACGATCAGGCCATTGGCGGTCTGAAAGTCATGACCGAAAACGGCTGGTTCGCAGCACGTCCGTCGGGCACTGAAGATATCTACAAAATCTACGCCGAAAGCTTCATTGGCGATGATCACTTAAAGCAGTTGGTGGCCGAAGCGCAGACCTTGGTCGATGGTGCCATTTCCAGCCAGTAGGGCTCGATAAACGCGAAGCCTAAAAAAGGGGCAGCCGTCATGGCTGCCCCTTTTTTGTTTGTTGAATCAAGCAATCAAGCCAAATCCACCAATACGATTTCACTGTCTTCGATCGCCGTAACCGTCAGCACCTGCTCCTGTGCAATCGCTACACCGTCTCGAGCTTGTGCACGCAAGCCGTTGACTTCAATCACGCCGGTGGCCGGAACCAGATAAGCCCGGCGCCCTTCATCAAGGTGATACTCGGCGGTTTCACCGGCCTTGATATTGGCGGCGACCAAGCGAGCATCGGCGCGAATTCGCAGGCTCTGGTCGTCACCGTCCTTGCCGCTTGCCAAGGTCACGAAGCCTTCGCGATGCCCTTTCGGGAACGGTTTCGCACCCCACGACGGCGCAGCGCCGGTTTCGGTCGGCAGAATCCAGATCTGGAAGATTTTGGTGTCCTTGGCTTCCAGGTTGTACTCACTGTGCGCGATGCCGGTGCCGGCGCTCATCACTTGCACATCGCCCGCTTCGGTGCGGCCCTTGTTGCCCAGATTGTCCTGGTGGGTAATCGCACCTTCACGCACATAGGTGATGATTTCCATGTCGCGGTGGGGGTGTTGCGGGAACCCGGTGCCGGCGGCAATCACGTCGTCGTTCCAGACCCGCAAATTGCCCCAGTTCATGCGCTGTGGATCGTAGTATTCGGCGAACGAAAAATGGTGATGGGCATCCAGCCAGCCATGATGGGCGCCGCCCAGCGAGCTGAAAGGTCTGAGTTCAAGCATGATCGTCTCCTCAAAAAAGGTTCGTCACGGGGCGCTGTGTCCGCACCCGGCACAAGACCGGTGGTTTATGACGGCGATCATCTATCAGGAAGGTATCGATAAAAAGCGTAAAAAATGCGGCATCAGCATCGAATAACTTGATGAAAGACCACGTCGAAACTGTCTCCCGCCACTTTCAATTCATCACCTAAACCAATGAGCTGTAAGCATTTCGCTAGAACTCAACAGCAAATACAGACACCATAGCCGCCAACCGCCTTACCCACTGGAGCCCTTCGCGTGGCGCAACACACCCCCGATCTTCCTCCCGAACTTCGTCCATTGGCCGAGATGCCCTGGTTCAAGCGTCTTGCTGCGCGTTTCTTCGGCCATGGCTTGACCCGTCTGCGCGCCCAGCATCGGGCATCGTGGTTGCACGGCCAGGCTGACGGTTTTCGCAGTGGTCACACCGCAGGCGTCGAGTACGGCTATAAAGAGGGCAAGCTCGATGGGCTGGAGGAAGGTCGGCAGGTCTTGCTGATTCGCGACAGTCGCAGCACCGAGCATCGCCCGCCGGGTGTCGATAATCACTTGTTCGATGACTGGCGCCTGCCGTTGACGGCCGAGCTGAAGAAACGCATGAAGGCTGACGTCGCGCGTCTGCTGCCAGCACATGCCCAGCCGAGTGCTGCGCAGTGGAAGATGATTTTCAGCGATACGCCTTCGACTTCCGTGGTTGCCGGTGCCGGCGCGGGCAAGTCGACCACGCTGGTGTTGCGTATTGTGTTGCTGACGCATTACCTGGGTTTTGAGCTCGATTCGATGACCGTGGTGACGTTCACCCGCGAGTCGCGCAAAAACTTCATCAATAAACTGATCGAGTTGTTTGCGCTCTGGGGTCAGGCTTTGGGCCTGAAGCAGGCACGAGAGTTGGTGCGAACCTTTCATTCGCGAATCCTGCCGATGGTGCGCAGCCTGCCGGGTTTCGAGCGTTTGCAGGCATTTGAGAACCTTAGTCATCGGGCTCCGGGCGCTGACGAGGAGGTCGACAGCAATCCGTTCGACCTGCGCATCAACGACGCCCAGCGCCAACAACTCAATGCCTGCTACCACCGCTTGGTCACTCAGGACGAGCGATTCCGTCAGCTAATCCAGCCGATGGCCAAGGCAGGCATGCAGCTCAAGGAGCTGGAGCGCGATCACCCGGATGTACAAAAACGCATGGCCGTCACCGAACTGGCGGCCAAGCGGGATGAAGAACTCTGTGATGCCATTGAAGATTTGTGGTTTCGCGCTGGCGCCTGGCCTATCCAAGGGGTCGAACCGAATCGCCAGACCTTCGAAATCAACGGTTCGACATTCCATTGCCATGGCTATATCCCCAGCCTTGATGCCTGGGTGGTTCTGGGTTTTGACCCACGGGAAGATGCGCAGCTCAGCCGGCCAAACGCTAAGCTTTCCATACGCGCAGAGTGGGCGGTAAAACGCACCCTGTTTCAAGCATTCTGTCGTAAGCCATTGATATGGCTAGATACTTGCGAGTCATCAAGGCGTGTTCTCGCCACTTTGGCTGGTGATGCCAGCGCCGGCCCGGGCTTCGATTACAAGGTCAAAGGCGAACTGGCCTCCGCGCCACTACTCGACTGCTTCGTGTCGGCAGCAGGCTTCATCGAGAACCTGGGTCTGGATGTGCCAGACGCTGTCGCTCGCATGAGTTTTGCCAAGGATGATCCGGACCGGTTTTTCTTCGAGGCGCTAAGCCTGTTCTGGCGGGCATTCGAAGACCATCTGCTCGATCAAAAGCCACCGATCATGACCTACAACCGTATGTTTGCGCTGTTCAGCGAGCACTCGCCGGAAAACCTCAAACTACTCAGCGATGAGTTACTGCGGCCGATGTCGCACCTGATGATCGATGAATTTCAGGACGTTTCGCCGCAGATCGTTTCGTGGATTCGCGCCAGCCTCGGCGAAATCCGCAGTCGGGGGCCGGCCATGCATGTCGGACGCGGTGCGCAGCGGTCGTCGCTGCTGTGTGTGGGCGATGATTGGCAGTCGATCTACGGCTGGCGCGGCAGTTCGCCGAGTTATTTCATGGCGTTCAACCAGGAGTTCCCGTCGCCGAGCACCACCCGGGTCATGCTCAGTGACAACTATCGCAGTCATCAACACATTATCGATGCGGCTGAACACATCGTTCGTGCCGCCCCGGCCATTCCCGGCAAGAAGGCCAAGGCCAGCGGTGAGCCCAAGGCACTGCAGCCGGTCAACGTGCTGGAACGCGACGATCAGGCCTTGGGGCAGCGCCTCGCCGAACACTATCGTCAGGGGCATTCGATCTTGATGCTTTATCGAAAAAGTAGCGATAAGTCATTGATTGAAGAGCATATTTGCTCAGTAGTTAATGTTGATTCGAGCTTGCCGTACGAAGCGCGGCGCTTGAAACAACTGACCTATCACAGCGCCAAAGGCTTGCAGGCCGATGCGGTGTTTTTGCTCGGTGACTGTCAGCACTTGACCAGTTCGCCCTACAAGAATCAGGTCTACCGCATGGCTGGACTGGGTAAAAGCGGCGACAACGAGCCTTACGACAGCGCGCAGAAAGATGAAATCCTGCGCCTGGCGTACGTCGGTATCACCCGAGCGGTGAGTCATTGCTACTGGTATGTCGAACCGCAGGAAGCGCAAGCAGTGAACATGCCCCGGGCGTCCGACCGGATCGCCAAGGGCAAGCCGTTCTTCGTTGATCACCGTGCTGCAAGGCAAAGCGCCTGAAAGCATCATCCACAAAAAAGCCCGTAACAATACGGGCTTTTTTTGTTTTAAATCATAAGTTTATGCGTAATTCCTAAAAGACTCTGGAGGAATGAAAGCTTCCAGCTCATCCTCCACAGCCTCGATAATTCGCTCGACATCCGCCGCATTCATCACCGTGGCACAAGGAATGCCGGCGATGGCGATCATGGTTTCGCCGCTTGCACGATCAAACAGACGGGCGATCATGCTGCCCGGCGCATCCATCGTTGCCTCGAAACCCATGGGATGAAAATGCCAGCGCATCAGCTGGCATGCATTGGGGAACGTGACTTTGCTTGAACTTGTATTCATGTGTTGCCCGCCTTCTTCATCGAGCGCTTCCTTTTGCTCATGTGAGGTGGGAAGAGCCTTCATTGGCTCAACCGGTGATTGACATTAAAAGTAGCATCCTGATGTGAAACTACTGTGAGATTTTTCAGTTCATTTTGCGATTGCTTCGCATTTTTTGATGTAAGTCACGGCCTACGTAATCGTCGCCAAAATGCCACTATGGATTAATCATTGATGCGCGTGGCGATCTTGGGCAAGCTCGAATCTTTTTCGCCGAGCCTAATATGCACGCCGACGATGACGGCCCCGAACAGACCCAGGCCACAGCCGCGACGGTCATGCGTTACCACTTGAGCTGGAGACACCGCGATCTGGACAGTGTCATGGCGCTGTACCACCCAGAGATCCAATACAACGATTTCTTCCAGAACCGTGCGCTCAGCCTCGATGACTTGCGTGAGTACGTGCGCGTGAGCATGCCGCGAGAATCCGACGAAACCCTTGAGCATTGCGACCGCATCCGCGTCGATGGCAACACGGCGTTCATTCAATACGAAGTGACCCTGCGCGGCGGTGACGGCCTGGTGTCGTTCCGCTCCAGCGAAGCCATCACGGTCAAGGACGGGCTGATCTGGCGCGTCAACGAATACGCTTCACTTGTGCGTGCGCAGGCCAGCAACAAGGCTGCGCCGAATCAGCGGCCAGCGGTCAGTCGGCTGGGCCTTTCGCCGCGACAGCTGAGTTTTATGGCCGAAGACCTGCAGCAATACTTCGAGCGTCAGCAGCCATACCTTGATCCACAACTCGACTTGCAGCGTGTGGCGAAGGAGTGTGGGTACAGCCGCAATCAGATTTCCTATTTGCTCAATCAAGTCCTTGGTCAAAGCTTCTATCGATACGTCAACCAGGCGCGGCTGCAGCATTTGCTCAGATCTCTGGACGATGCGGCCCCACCTCTGCGCATTGACGAAATGGCGTTCGCTGCCGGATTCAATTCAATATCGGCGTTTTATAGCTGTTTCCGCCAGCACACCGGTCAGTCACCCAAGGCTTACGCCAAACAAATTTCTTTGCGGGCACGCGCGCAAGACTTCGGCTGAGCAAGCGCACTAGGATCGACGCCATCGAAGGTTTTCAGTGGCGGAGTCTTGCATGCCGGCGTGGCGCACTATCAGTTTGTGGATGGATCAACTCGATGAGCCGCTGACCGCGCGGCCGGAGCTGACACAGGACCTTGATGTCGACGTGGCGATCATCGGCGCCGGTTACACGGGGCTGTGGACGGCGTACTACCTGAAGAAACACGCACCCGACCTCGACATTGCAATCGTCGAGGCGCAAACCGCCGGTTTTGGAGCGTCTGGCCGTAATGGTGGCTGGCTGATGGGTAATTTGCTGGGTGAGGAGCGCTTGCTCGCCGGGCTGTCACCGCAGCAGCGTCGCGCTTCGTATGATCTGCTGCACGCCATCCCCGACGAGGTCGAAGTTGTCATCGAACGTGAGGGCATTGACTGCGATTATCGTAAGGGCGGTGTGTTGTATTGCGCTGCACGTTATCCAGAGCAGGAAGCGTCTCTGCGTGAATACCTGGCCAAGCTGCACGCACAAGGCCTGACCGACGACGATTACCGCTGGCTCAGCCCCGAGCAACTGGCGCAACAGATCCGTGTCGCCAAGCCTTATGGCGGCATTTACGCCCCCCACGTAGCGACCCTGCACCCGGCGAAACTGGTTCGGGGGCTGGCGCGTACCGTGGAAAACATGGGTGTGAAGATCTTCGAAAACAGCCCGGTCACACATTGGCAGTCGGGCAGCTTGCGCACCGCCAAGGCGAGCGTACGCAGTCGCTGGATCGTGCCGGCGGTTGAAGGTTATTCGGTGACATTGCCGCCCTTGGGTCGCTATCAGTTGCCGGTGCAAAGCCTGATTGTCGCCACCGAGCCGCTGTCCGCTGCCACTTGGGACGAAATCGGCCTCAATCGCGGCCAGGCCTTCAGCGAGTTCAGCCGCCAAGTCACCTACGGCCAGCGCAGCGCCGATAACCGCTTGGTTTTCGGCGCCCGCGGCGGCTATCAGTTTGCCGGCAAGCTGCGCCACAACTTTGACCTGACCCGCGATGAAGTTGAACTGCGCCGTTATCTGTTCGGCGAACTGTTCCCACAACTGAAAAACGTGCAGATCACCCACGCGTGGGGCGGCAATCTCGGCATGTCCCGGCAATTCAAACCGCACATGCTCTGCGATCGGGCCAACGGTATCGCGCTGTCCGGCGGCTATGGCGGGGAGGGCGTCGGTGCCAGCCACCTCGGTGGTCGCACCCTGGCGGATCTGATTCTGGAGCGTGACAGCGAACTGGTTAACCAGCCGTGGGTGTTGCCCGATGGCGGGATTCACGCGCTGCGCGCCTGGGAGCCAGAGCCGTGCCGCTGGCTGGGCTACAACGCGATCATCAAGAGTTTCGTCCACGAAGACCAAACCCTGGCCAACCCGGCGACGGCGCCCTGGCGGCGCAAACTTGCCAGCCAAGTGGCGGGCTTCATGGAAGGTTTCATGCACTAAACGTTGTTTATTCACAAGACAGGTAACGCCATGAGCATCACCCAGTTCAAAAACACCGCCTCGCTGAAACTTGAAGAATCCAGCCCGGTGGCCGTGCCCCTCGGCGAGCCGATCGCCATCGCTTCGACCACCAGCATCGAGCGCGACGATGGCGTTGAAACCGGCGTCTGGGAATGTACACCCGGCCGTTGGCGCCGGCAGATCACCGCTCAGGAGTTCTGCCATTTCATCTCCGGCCGCTGCACGTTCACCCCGGACGACGGTGGCGAAACCCTGCACATACAAGGTGGCGACGCACTGATGTTGCCGGCCAACACGCTCGGTATCTGGGATATCCAGGAAACCGTGCGCAAGAGCTACGTGCTGATTTTCTGATTGTTTGATCCTTTGATTGCCTGCCAACAACAATAGCCTCTACAGGAATCGACTCATGATCCAGAAAACCCTCGCCTTGGCGCCGCTGTTGCTGGCTGCCTCCATCAGTCATGCCGCCGAAACGGTCAAGGTTTACAACTGGTCCGATTACATCGCGCCGGCCACCACCAGGAATTTCGAGAAAGAGACAGGCGTTGGCGTCACCTATGACGTCTACGACAGCAACGAAACCCTCGACGGCAAGTTGATGACCGGACAATCGGGGTACGACGTAGTGTTTCCTTCCAACCACTTCATGGCCCGGCAAATTCAGGGCGGCGCGCTAAAGAAGCTCGACAAGAGCCAGTTGCCAAACTGGAAGAACCTCAACCCGGTGCTGCTCAAAGCCTTGCAGACCAACGACCCGGGTAACGAGCACGGCTTCCCGTATCTGTGGGGCAGCACCGGCATCGGCTATAACGTTGCCAAGGTCAAAATGGTGTTGGGCGACAATGCGCCCGTGGATTCCTGGGACCTGATCTTCAAACCGCAGTACATGGAAAAGCTGCAAAAGTGCGGCGTGGCGATACTCGACAACGGCCCGGAGCTGCTGCCGGCGGCGCTCAATTACCTGGGCCTGCCGCCCCACAGCAAGAACCCCGAGGATTACAAGAAGGCCGAAGCTTTGTTAATGAAAGTTCGGCCCTACATCAGCTACTTTCATTCCTCCAAGTACACCAGCGATTTGGCTAACGGCAACATTTGCGTAGCGGTTGGCTTCTCCGGCGACATTCTGCAAGCACAAAACCGTGCCAAGGAAGCGAAGAACGGCATCGATATCGGTTATGCGATTCCCAGGGAAGGCGCCGCCATCTGGTTCGACATGGTCGCCATGCCGGTCGATGCGCCCGACGAGAAGGCCGGTTACGCGTTCATGAATTACCTGCTGCGTCCGGACGTGATGGCCGGCATCAGTAATTACGTGCACTACGCCAACGGCAACGAGCAGGCCGACAGCCTGATCGATCCGGCGATCAAGAACGACACCAAGGTCTATCCGAGTCCGCAGATGATGGGGAAATTGTTTGCGCTTGAGGCTATGCCGCTGAACATCGACCGGATTCGTACGCGGGTGTGGAACAAGATCCGTACCGGTAGCTGATCCCGCAACAACCGTGGGGGCGGATTTGCTCGTGAAGGCGTCGTGTCAGGCAATGCGCTGGCTAACTGCCCATCGCTTTGGCGAGCAAACCCACTGCCACCTTTGTTTTCATTGTCTGTTTATTGATTGATAGCCATACACTGGCATCGCACTAATAAAGTGCATGAAAATGCGACGTGCCTAACAAAACGCAACTTACCTTTATTTAATATTTAAATAGAAAATCGTCAGGCAATTAGGCTAAACCCAGCCGTTTAGAACATTCTTTTATCGCCGTGCGCATTGTTTACGGGAGTTTTCCGGAACAGTTCAGTTTGATCTCAAAAAAAGGCTTTACGTTAGATTTCAAATTGTGTCAGGTTTCTTACGCCTTCATTGGGCGAGTGATAGGACGATCTCGCCAGAGATTGTCGCTATCGGACAAAAACTGTTCCATTGCTAAACAAGGAAGTGTGTTTATGTCGAAAGTTAAAGCTAATGCTATTGATACCGCCGAACAGGCTTTCCAGTTGTTCGCAGCGCCACAACCGCTGGCCGCAGCCAGTTCGGCGTATAACCAGATCAATAGCTTCAGCCATCTATATGATCGTGGCGCCAACCTCACGGTCAATGGCAAACCCTCCTTCTCCGTCGATCAGGCCGCCACTCAGTTGCTGCGCGACGGCGCTGCCTACCAGGACAAGGATGGCAGCGGCAAGATCGAACTCACCTACACGTTCCTGACATCGGCATCGTCCAGCACGATGTACAAGCACGGGATCAGCGGGTTCAGCAAGTTCAGTGCTCAACAGCAAACCCAGGCCAAGCTCGCCATGCAATCCTGGGCCGATGTGGCCAATGTCACCTTCACCGAGAAAGCCTCGGGCGGCGATGGCCACATGACCTTCGGTAACTACAGCGGGGGCCAGGATGGCGCTGCGGCGTTCGCTTATCTGCCAGGCACCGGCGCCGGTTATGACGGCACGTCGTGGTACCTGATCAACAGTGGCTACACGCAAAACAAGACGCCGGATCTGAACAACTACGGGCGCCAGACCCTGACGCACGAAATCGGCCATACCCTGGGCCTGGCTCACCCTGGCGACTACAACGCCGGCAATGGCAACCCGACCTACAATGACGCGACCTACGGGCAAGACACCCGCGGCTACAGCGTCATGAGTTACTGGAGCGAGAGCAATACCAGCCAGAACTTCAGCAAGGGCGGGGTGGAAGCCTATTCCTCCGGGCCGTTGATGGACGATATCGCTGCGATCCAGAAGCTCTATGGCGCCAACATAAATACCCGTACCGGTGACACCACCTACGGCTTCAACTCCAACTCCGGTCGCGATTTCCTCAGCGCTTCGTCGTCGAGCGACAAGCTGGTGTTCTCGGTATGGGATGCGGGCGGCAAGGACACCTTCGACTTCTCGGGTTTCACCCAGAACCAGAAGATCAACCTCAATGAGGCTTCGTTCTCCGACGTTGGCGGCCTGGTGGGCAACGTGTCCATCGCCAAAGGTGTCACCATCGAGAACGCCATCGGCGGTTCGGGCAATGACCTGCTGATCGGTAACAGTGCGGCCAACGAGCTCAAGGGCGGTGCCGGCAACGACATCCTCTACGGGGCCGGTGGCGCCGACAAGCTGTGGGGCGGTGCAGGTTCTGACACCTTTGTGTTTGCGGCCAGCTCCGATTCCAGGCCGGGTGCAATTGATCAGATCCTCGATTTCGTCAGTGGTCTGGACAAAATCGACCTGACCGGTATCACCGGTGGCTCGGGCCTGCACTTCGTCAACTACTTCACCGGTTCGGCGGGTGATGCAGTGCTGACGTCGTCGGGTGGCAACAGCCTGTTGTCGGTGGACTTCTCCGGGCACGGCGTGGCGGACTTCCAGGTCAGCACCGTTGGCCAGGCAGCGATCAGCGACATCGTGGCGTGATGTGAACCAAGAGGGCGGCGCTTGAGGCGCCGCTTTCTTCGCTTGCATCGTCTAGGCTGGTACGCAAGGCTACACGCCGGAGTGAAGTTTCCTATGAGTCGAAAGGTTTTTACCTACATAACGGTGGCGTGGCTGGTGGCGACGCTGATGATGATTTCAGGAGAAACAAGCATGGCAAGCAGCCTCAGACTCGAAGATCCCTCGCAATTGGCCGGCCAATGGCAGGCGACCCTGACCGCTCGCAATGACGCCCCGGACGCGCAAAAACTTCAGGACAAACCATCGAATACTTGTGTCATCGACCTGCAATCGAATCAGACCGTTGGCAACGGTGCCGACTGTTTGGCTGCCTGGATAGAAGACACGCCCATGGGCTGGTTCCCCGAGCCGGACGGTATCTCGATTACCGGCAAGGAAGGCTCAAGAATCGTGTTTTTCAGCCGACAGCGTGAAGGGCTCTATTCAAGTCATTTGAAGTCGGGGCTGATCATCACTTTTGAACGCGTAGTGCAATAAGCGTCGAGACGGCCAGTTGGATATAAGGTGATGCTTAATCGTTATAGGTCAGCCGACGTGAAAGCCGAAGTTGTTATTGAATTGTAATGGGCACTTGCAAGTTGTCTTGCGCCGGCGAACAGAAGACTAATTCAAACCTCGCCAAAGTTCGGTGAGATCAAACATTTCAGGAATAATCAATGAAGATGGCGAAGGCCCCAGCCACCGCGCCCTTATTCAAGGCCTTGGGCGACTACAAAAGTATTCTGATCAGTGTCGGTTGCTTTACCGCGCTGATTAACGTGCTGATGCTGGTGCCCTCTATCTATATGCTCCAGGTCTATGACCGGGTGCTGTCGTCGCAGAATGAAACCACCCTGGCGATGCTGTCGCTGATGGTTGTTGGTTTCTTCGCCTTTATCGGCCTGCTGGAAGTGGTGCGCAGCTTCATCGTGATCCGCATTGGCAGCCAACTGGAGCGCCGATTCAATTTGCGGGTTTATCAGGCGGCGTTCGAACGCAACCTGTTCAAGGGCGAGGGCAACGCAGGCCAATCGCTGGGCGACTTGACCCACATTCGCCAATTCGTTACCGGGCCTGCGCTGTTCGCGTTTTTCGACGCGCCGTGGTTCCCGGTGTATCTGTTCGTGATTTACCTGTTCAACGTCTGGCTCGGTGTGCTCGCCACAGCGGGTGCGTTGTTGCTGATCGCTTTGGCGTGCCTCAACGAATACATGACCAAAAAGCCGTTGGGCGACGCCGCCGGTTTTTCGCAAAAATCCAGCCAGCTAGCCACCAGCCACCTGCACAACGCCGAAACCATTCAGGCGATGGGCATGCTCGGTTCACTGCGCAAGCGCTGGTTCCAGGTGCATTCGCGCTTCCTCGGCTTGCAGAATCAGGCCAGCGACACCGGCGCGGTGATCAGCTCGCTGAGTAAAACCCTGCGCCTGTGCCTGCAATCGTTGGTGCTGGGCCTTGGTGCATTGCTGGTGATCAAGGGCGACATGACCGCCGGGATGATGATTGCCGGCTCGATTCTGATGGGCCGCGTGCTGAGCCCGATCGACCAGTTGATCGCCGTGTGGAAACAATGGAGCGGGGCGAAGCTGGCTTACCGTCGCCTCGATGCATTGCTGCAAGCCTTCCCGCCGAGCGATGACGCGATGGCCCTGCCGGCACCGAAAGGCCAGATTACCTTCGAGCAAGTCAGCGCCGGCCCGCCGGGGCAACGCACTGCGACCTTGCACATGGTCAATTTCAATCTGGAGGCCGGCGAAGTGCTCGGCGTGCTGGGGGCTTCCGGCTCCGGCAAGTCGACGCTGGCCCGTCTGCTGGTCGGTGTCTGGCCGACTCTGGGGGGCACCGTGCGCCTGGATGGCGCGGATATTCATCGCTGGAATCGCGACCAACTCGGCCCGTACATCGGCTATCTGCCGCAAGACATCGAGCTGTTCAGCGGCAGCATCGCCGAGAATATTGCGCGTTTCAGTGACGCTGATCCGCAGAAAGTCGTGGCCGCCGCGCAACAGGCCGGCGTCCACGAAATGATCCTGCGTCTGCCACAAGGCTACGACACGCAACTGGGTGAGGACGGCAGCGGCTTGTCCGGCGGTCAGAAGCAGCGAGTGGCATTGGCGCGCGCCCTCTATGGCACGCCAAGCCTGGTGGTGCTGGATGAACCCAACTCCAACCTCGACACCGTCGGCGAAGCGGCATTGGCCAGTGCCATTGCACAACTCAAGGCGCAAGGCACGACGGTGGTGCTGGTGACGCATCGTTCTTCAGTGCTGGCCCAGGCTGACAAGTTGCTGGTGCTCAACGAAGGCCGCCTGCAAGCCTTCGGCCCTAGCCAGGACGTGCTCAAGGCGCTGTCTGGTGCGGCCAATGAACAACAACGCGAGAAACCTGCGCAAGCACCGGGCGGGCTCAGTATGAGTCGGCAGTACCAGCCTTCGACAAGGAATTCGGGTGTATGAGCAGTGCCAGCATGAACACAGAAAACGAAGCGAACATGGAACACGCCTACATCACCGAGCGCCCGGAGCGCGATGCGAAATTCTTCGCGCGCATGGGCTGGATTCTGGCGATTGTCGGTGCTGGCAGTTTTTTTACGTGGGCCGCATTGGCGCCGCTTGATCAAGGCATTCCGGTGCAGGGCACTGTGGTGGTCTCAGGTAAACGCAAAGCGGTGCAGTCGATGAGCAGCGGTGTGGTCAGCCGCATTCTGGTGCGCGAAGGCGAGAGCGTGAAGCAAGGCCAGCCGCTGTTTCGTCTCGATCAGACGCAAGTGGCGGCTGACGTGCAATCGCTGCAAGCCCAGTACCGCATGGCGTGGGCGAGCCTGGCGCGCTGGCAGGCCGAGCGCGACAACCTCAAGCAAGTGATCTTCCCGGCTGAACTGAGCAACGACCCTGACCCGCGCCTGGCGTTAGTGCTGGAGGGGCAGCGCCAACTGTTCAGCAGCCGTCGCGAAGCGTTTTCCCGCGAGCAAGCCGGATTGCGCGCCAGCATTGAAGGGGCGACCTCGCAACTGGCCGGCATGCGCCGTGCACGCACCGATCTGAATGCACAGGCCAATTCCCTGCAACAACAACTCAGTAACCTGCAGCCGCTCGCGGACAACGGTTACATCCCGCGCAATCGCTTGATGGAGTACCAGCGCCAACTGTCGCAAGTGCAGCAGCAACTGGCGGAAAACGCCGGCGAAAGCGGTCGTGTGGAGCAGGGCATACTCGAATCGCGCCTCAAGCTGCAACAGCACAGCGAGGAGTATCAGAAGGAAGTCCGCACGCAACTGGCCGACGCGCAACTCAAAAGCGTGACCCTGTCCGAGCAACTGATCTCCGCCGGTTTCGACTTGCAACACAGCGAAATTCTTGCAACCGCCGATGGCGTGGCGGTCAATCTTGGCGTGCACACCGAAGGCGCTGTGGTACGTCAGGGTGAAACGCTGCTGGAGATCGTCCCGCAAGGCACGACGCTGGAAGTGGAAGGGCATTTGCCGATCAACCTGATCGACAAGGTCGGCCCTCATTTGCCGGTGGACATCCTGTTTACCGCGTTCAACCAGAGTAAAACCCCGCGGGTGCCGGGTGAGGTCAGCCTGATTTCCGCCGACCAGATGGTCGATGAGAAAACCGGTGTGCCGTATTACGTGCTGCGCAGCAGTGTCAGCGATCAGGCCATGGAAAAACTCAACGGTCTGGTGATCAAGCCTGGCATGCCGGCAGAAATGTTCGTGCGCACGGGCGAGCGCTCACTTCTCAACTATCTGTTCAAACCGCTGCTCGACCGGGCCGGCTCCGCGTTGACCGAGGAATAAGGATGTTCGGCTGTATGAATAAGCTTTCCATACTGACGGCCGCGTTCGCGCTGCTGGCGGGCAACAGTGCACTGGCGGCCATGGGGCCGTTCGAGATTTACGAGCAGGCGCTGCGCAATGATCCAGTGTTCCTGGGGGCGATCAAGGAGCGCGACGCTGGCCTTGAGAACCGCGCCATTGGTCGCGCCGGGCTGTTGCCCAAAATCGGTTACAACTACAACAAGGGCCACAATACCTCGAAGGTCACGCAAATTAATGAGCGCGGCAACTATACCGAGAACCGCAATTACAACAGTTACGGCTCGAGCCTGACGCTGCAACAACCGTTGCTGGATTACGAAGCGTATGCGGCCTATCGCAAAGGTGTTGCGCAGTCGCTGTTTGCCGACGCGAATTTTCGCGGCAGGAGCCAGGAACTGCTGGTGCGGGTGTTGGATAACTACACCAAAGCCTTGTTTGCTCAGGATCAGATCGACATTGCTCAGGCCAAGAAGAAGGCCTATGAGCAGCAATTCCAGCAAAACGAGCACATGTTCAAGCAGGGCGAGGGCACGCGCACCGACATTCTGGAAGCCGAGTCGCGCTATGAACTGGCGACCGCCGAGGAAATCGAGGCGCACAACGAGCAGGACGCCGCGTTGCGTGAGTTGGGGGCGCTGGTCGGTGTGCCAGCCGTGGACATCAGCGATCTGGCGCCACTGGATCAGAGTTTCCAGACCTTTGCGCTGCAACCTGCCAATTACGACACGTGGCACGAGCTGGCAATCAGCAACAATCCGAACCTGGCCTCGCAACGTCAGGCAGTCGAAGTGGCGCGCTATGAAGTGGAACGTAATCGCGCCGGGCATCTGCCCAAGGTCAGCGCGTACGCGACGGTGCGCCAGAACGAATCGGAAAGCGGCAACACGTACAACCAGCGCTATGACACCAACACCATTGGTTTTGAAGTGAGCGTGCCTTTGTACGCGGGTGGTGGCGTGTCGGCCTCGACACGTCAGGCCAGCCGTACCATGGAGCAGGCCGAATACGAACTCGATGGCAAGACTCGCGAAACGCTGATCGAACTGCGTCGCCAATTCAACGCCTGCCTGTCAGGGGTGAATAAATTGCGTGCTTATCAAAAGGCGCTGACCTCGGCCGAAGCGCTGGTGTTGTCGACCAAGCAGAGCATTCTCGGCGGTGAACGGACCAATCTGGATGCGTTGAACGCTGAGCAACAACTGTTTACCACCCGCCGCGATCTGGCGCAGGCGCGGTACGACTATTTGATGGCCTGGACCAAATTGCACTACTACGCCGGCACATTGAGCGAGCAGGATCTGGCTCGGGTGGATGAGGCGTTTGTTGTTGCTCATCAGCCCTGACCGTCAGGGACAGCGCTGAGTGAGGGCCTCAAGCAACACCGCAGAAGAATCTGCATAAAACAATAAAAGTGAGTCGTGAACATGGACGTACACATCAAGCCGGCAGCGGTCGGCACGCTGTTGCTCGCTGTTTCTATCGCTCAGGCCCAGGCGCAATACCTGGAACCTGGTAGACCCGGCGATTCCGCCAGTTGGCGTAGTGCCGAATTCCAGCGTGACTGGGGCCTTGAGCGCATGCAGGCCGATCAAGCCTACGCCACCGGCATTACCGGCAAGGGCGTCAAGATTGGCGCGCTCGATTCCGGTTTCGATGCTGCCCATCCCGAGTTTGCCCCTGACCGTTATCACCCGGTGCAGGCCAACGGCAGCTACATCGACGGCGCACTGTTCAGCATCGACGGCAACGTCAACCCCAACAACGACGCCCATGGCACCCACGTCGTCGGCACCATGGGCGCGGCCCGTGACGGTGCGGGCATGCACGGCGTGGCTTACAACGCGCAAATCTATGTCGGCAACACCAACAAGAACGACCGTTTCCTGTTTGGCCCCAATCCTGATCCGCGCTATTTCAAAGCGGTTTATGACGCACTGGCCGATGCCGGCGTGCGGGCGATCAACAACAGTTGGGGCAGCCAGCCGCCGGATGTCAGTTACCGCACACTCGCCGATTTGCAGGCGGCCTACGCCCAACACTTCAACAAAGGCACCTGGCTCGACGCGGCTGCCGACGTCTCGCGACGCGGGGTGATCAACGTCTTCAGCGCGGGCAACAGTGGCTATCCGAACGCCAGCGTGCGCTCGACGTTGCCGTACTTTCAGCCGGATCTTGAAGGTCATTGGCTGGCGGTGTCGGGCCTGGATCAAAGCAATCAGCAGAAGTACAACCAGTGCGGCGTCGCCAAATACTGGTGCATTACCACGCCGGGGGCGAAGGTCGACAGCACCGTTCCCGGCGGCGGTTACGCGATCAAGTCCGGCACCTCGATGTCGGCGCCACACGCGACCGGGGCACTGGCGCTGGTGATGGAACGTTACCCGTACATGAACAATCAGCAGGCGCTCGAAACGCTGCTGAGCACCGCCACGCAACTCGATGGTTCAGTGACCGATGCGCCCAGCGAGCGAGTCGGTTGGGGGGTGGCCAACCTGAACCGGGCGATGCACGGGCCGGGGCAGTTGCTCGGCACGTTCGACGTCAGCCTGGCGGGCGGACAGAGCGATGTGTGGAGCAACGACATCTCCGACAAGGCATTGATTCAGCGCCAACGCGAAGACCTTGCCGAACACAGTGCCTGGCAGCAAACCTTGCGGGACAAGGGCTGGCAGAACGGTGTCGGGGCCAATGCCAGTCAACAGGATCTAACCGATTACGCGGTGGGCAGCGCTCGCGACGCTGCAGCAGCGGGGCGGACGTATCAAGGCAGCCTGATCAAGTCCGGCGCCGGGCGTTTGATCCTCACCGGGGAAAACACTTATCGCGGTGCCACCACGATCAACGGCGGCTTGCTGACGGTCAACGGGGCGCTGACGTCAGCCGTCACCGTGAACGACAGCGGCACGCTTGGCGGTGCCGGACGGGTCGGTTCATTGACCGCCAACAGCGGTGGCCGGGTGGCGCCGGGCAATTCCATCGGCACCTTGAACGTGGCCGGCGATGTCAATTTCGCACCGGGTTCGACGTATGCCGTTGAACTGTCGCCCACCAGCAGCGACCGTATCGTTGCCGGCGGTACCGCGACCGTCAGCGGCGCAACCGTCAGCCTGTCACTGGAAAACAGCCCCACCTTGCTCAGTACCGCCGAGGCGCAAAGCCTGCTCGGGCGCCAGTACACCATCCTGCAAGCGGCCGGTGGCATCGAGGGCCAGTTCGGCGCTGTGCTGCCGAACTATCTGTTTATCGGCGCCAGCCTCGACTACGCCGCCAGTGGTATTGAACTCAACGTCGAACGCAACGCGAACACGTTTGCCAGCGTCGGCCAAACGCCGAATCAACGTTCGGTGGCCGCTGCAATCGAAGGCTTGGGCGCGGGCAACTCGGTTTACGAAAGTGTGCTGCTGTCGCCAGACGCGGCTGTCGCGCAACACGCCTTCCAGCAACTGAGCGGCGAAATCTACCCGGCCCTCGGTTCGGCGCTGATCAACGACAGCCGCCCGTTGCGCGATGCGGTGGCCGAGCGTTTACGTGAACCCCGCGCTGCGCTAAGCAATGGCTGGATCAAAGGCCTCGGCGCATGGGGCAGCACCGATTCGAGTCATGACACGGCGGGTTACAGCACGTCGATTGGCGGTCTTCTGGCCGGTGTCGACGGCGCGCTGGACGAGCAGACCCGCATCGGTCTGGTCACCGGTTACAGCGACAGCTCGCTTGGCATGGGTTCGGGCACGCATTCCTCGGCCAAGGTCGACAGCTATCACCTGGGTGCCTACGCCGGACATGACATTGGTGCCTGGCGCTTGAGCACCGGCGCGGCCTACAGCTGGCATCGCGCCGATGTGAAGCGTGATTTGCAGTACGGCAACGTCAGCGCCAAACAGAAAGCCAAGGTGGAGGCGAGCACCGCCCAAGTGTTTGGCGAGGCAGCTTATCGATTGGCCCAGCAGCCACTCGCGCTGGAGCCGTTTGCCAATCTGGCCTACGTGCATCTGGACAGCGAGGGTTTTACCGAGAAGGGCGCTGGTGCCGCGCTGAAAAGCTCGGGCGATCAGCGTGACGCGGTGCTGAGCACGCTCGGCGTGCGGGCGATCAAGACCTTCAATCTGTCGGCTCAGCAGACACTGGATGTGAGCGGCCACCTCGGCTGGCAACACAGCCTGAACGACATCGAATCCGAGCAACACCTGCGCTTTGCCAGCGGGGGCACGCCTTACTCGGTGGAGAGTTCGGCGCTGGTACGCGATGCCGCGCTGGTCGGCGTGCAGGCGAGCCTGGCGCTGAGCCGCGATGTACGGGTGAATTTTGATTACAGCGCACAACTGGCCAATCGCGAGAAGAGCCACGGCGTCGGCGTGAGTCTGAACTGGCTGTTTTGAACAAACGGATTTTTCGCAACATCACTAAGGAAGGTCGCTGGATGAATAACAACAATACCTGCGCGCAATCGGGTGGTCGCTTCGCCCTTAAAACCCTGAATTGCGCGGTGTTGTGCGCACTGACCACCTGGGGCACAGCGCAGGCTGCACCCTATGTGGAAAACGGTCGCACGGGCGATGCCAGCAGTTGGCGCAGCGCCGAATTCCAGGCCGATTGGGGGCTGGGCGCTATCGGGGCCGATTACGCCTACGCCGCCGGTTACACCGGCAAAGGCGTCAAGTTGGGGATCTTTGACCAACCGGTGTACGCCGCGCACCCGGAGTTTTCCGGCAGCAACAAAGTCATCACGCTGGTCACCCGGGGTATTCGCGAATACACCGACCCGTACATCCCGGTCAAAGCCGGGGATACGTTCCTTTATGACGGTTCGCCCTCAGTCGGCTCCAACGGCAAACTTGGCGCCCACGGCACCCACGTCGGCGGCATCGCGGCGGGCAGTCGCGATGGCGGTCCGATGCACGGCGTGGCGTTCGGCGCGCAAATCATCAGCGCCGACAACGGCGACCCAGGCCCGGAAGACGGCATTGTTCGCGGCAACGACGGCGCGGTGTACAAGGCCGGGTGGGATGCGCTGATCGCCAGCGGCGCGCGGATCATCAACAACAGTTGGGGCATCGGCATTACCGACCGTTTCGACCTCGGCGGCCGCGACCCGGCGTACCCGCACTTCACGGTCAACGACGCACAATTGCAGTTCAACGAGATCCGCACGCTGCTCGGCACCAAGCCCGGCGGTGCCTATGACGGTGCGATTGCTGCCGCACGCAGCGGCATCGTCACGATCTTCGCCGCCGGCAACGACTACAACCTCAACAACCCGGACGCCATCGCTGGCCTCGGCTATTTCGTCCCGGACATTGCGCCGAACTGGATCACCGTCGCGGCGTTGCAACAGAACCCGAATCTGGCCAGTTCCGACCCGTACATCATCAGTACGTTTTCTTCGCGTTGCGGTTACACCGCGAGTTTCTGCGTCTCGGCACCGGGTACGCGGATCTACAGTTCGATCATCAGTGGCACCAACGCTGACAACCTCACCACTGGCTACGCCAACTACAACGGCACCTCAATGGCCGCGCCGCATGTGGCCGGCTCCATGGCCGTGTTGATGGAGCGCTTCCCGTACATGTCCGGCGATCAGGTTGCCAGCGTTTTGCGAACCACGGCCACCGACCTCGGCGCACCGGGCATCGACGCCTTGTACGGCTGGGGCATGATCAACCTGCGCAAAGGCATTGATGGCCCGGCGATGTTCGTCACCGAGCAGGACATTCCGGCTGAATTCCGTATCGACGGCGCCTATGGCTCCGGCCAGTTTGTCGCGGATTTGCCCGGCATCGGCGCGATCATCGACCAAGGCAAACCCACCGAACGCGTGTGCACCGACATCACGTGCGGTCTCGATACCTGGCGCAACGACATTTCCGGGCACGGCGGTTTGACCAAACAAGGCATCGGCACGCTGGTGCTGACCGGCAACAACACCTACAGCGGCCCGACCCTGGTCAATCAGGGGCGCCTGGCCATCAACGGGTCGCTGCAATCGGCGGTCACCGTGAATGACGGCGGTATCCTCGGCGGTAACGGCCACATCGGCGCGCTGTCGGTGAAAAGCGGCGGTACGGTCGCTCCGGGCAACTCTATCGGCACCCTGAATGTGGCGGGGGATGTGACCTTCGCGCCGGGCTCGACCTACGCGGTGGAGTTATCGCCAACCAGCAGTGACCAGATCATTGCGACCGGCAAGGCTGTGATCGAAGGGGCGACGGTGAGCATGTCGCTGGAAAACAGCCCGACACTGCTGACCACCGGCCAAGTGAAAAGCCTGCTGGGCACCCAATACAACATCCTGCAAGCGGCGGGCGGCATTGAAGGACGCTTCGGGCAGGTGCTGCCGGACTACGCGTTCCTCGGTGGCACCCTCGATTACTCGGCAGGTGGCATTCAACTGGCGGTGGGGCGTAACGACGCATCGTTCGCCAGCGTGGGGCTGACGCCGAACCAGCGCGCCGTCGGTGCCGCTGCCGAGCGTTTGGGCGCGGGCAATGCCCTGTTCGAAACGCTGTTGTTGTCACCAAACGCGGCATCGGCGCAGCAAGCGTTCCAGCAGTTGTCCGGTGAGATTCACCCGGCCATTGGTACCCTGTTGATCAACGACAGCCGTTACCTGCGCGATGCCGTGGGTGAACGTCTGCGCGAACGTGACCTGTTCAATGCCAATGCCCCCACCGACGATCGCAGCAACGCTTGGGTCAAGGTGCTGGGTTCCTGGGGGAGCAGTGACGGCGGGTACAAAAATGCTGACAGCACCACCTCCATCGGCGGCTTGCTGGCCGGCGTTGACGGCTTGATAACTGAAGATACCCGTCTGGGCTTCGTGACCGGTTATAGCGACAGCTCGTTGAACATGGGCAGTGGCACGCATTCCTCGGCGTCGGTCGACAGCTATCACTTGGGTGCCTATCTGGGCCATGAAATCGATGCGCTGCGCCTGACCGTTGGCGGTGCGTATAGCTGGCATCGCATCGATGTGAAACGTGACCTGCAATTGGCCGATGTCAGCGGCAAGCAGAAGGTCAAACGCGATGCGAGCACTGCGCAATTGTTCACAGAGGCGGCTTACGATCTGCGTCTGCAACCGATGAACCTGGAACCGTTCGCCAATCTGGCTTACGTGCACCTCAACAGCGACAGCTTCACCGAGAAGGGTGACGCCACCGCACTGAAGGGCGGCGAAGACAATCGTGATGCAGTGCTGTCGACCCTCGGTGTACGGGCCAAACGCACGTTTGCCCTGTCGGACAAGCACCAGTTGGAACTGGGTGCGAGCCTGGGCTGGCAACACAACCTGAGCAGCGTTGATGCCGAGAGTCACCTGGCCTTCGCCAACGGCAACAGTGCGTTCAAGGTGCAGAGTGTGTCGATGGACCGTGATGCTGCTGTGGTCGGCGTGCGTGCCGGTCTGGCGCTCAATCGCGATGTGCGGGTCAACCTGGATTACAACGGGCTGATCGGTTCCCATGAGAAAGACCACGGTGTTGGCCTGACTCTGGACTGGCAGTTCTGATTTGAAAGAGGGAGCACAACATGGGACTGTTTGATTACAAAAATGCCGATGGCAAAGCGTTGTACAGCGATGCCATCGCACTGACGCTGTACGCCTACACGCCGACGGGGCAGCCATTGCCGGCGACCGGTTGGAGGCCGGTCACGGCGACGGCGCTGGGTTATCAGGGCAACGTCGGCGCGCAGGGAACGTTCTTCGGCGAGAAGGACGGCTTCACCAGCGCCGAGGCCGAAGTGCTCGGCAAATACGACGCCGCCGGCCAGTTGATTGGTATCGGCATTGCCTTTCGTGGCACCGGTGGGCTGGGTTACAGCGACACCTTCGGGGACTTGAAAAACAACCTGCTGGCCGCCGTCGGGCCGTCGGATTACGCGAGCAACTACGCCAAAAATGCGTTCGACAACCTGCTCAAGGCTGTCGCAACGTTTGCCATTGCTCACGGCATCGCCGCCAAAGACGTGCTGATCAGCGGCCACAGCCTTGGCGGCCTGGGCGTCAACAGCGTCGCGGATCTGAGCGCCAGTCACTGGGGCGGTTTTTTCAAGGATGCCAACTACATCGCCTTCGCTTCGCCCACCCAGAGCAGCACCGGTACCCACGTGCTGAACATCGGCTACGAGAACGATCCGGTGTTCCGCGTGCTCGACGGCACCACGTTCAGCAGCGCCTCGATGGGCAAACACGACAAGCCGCATGATTCGACCACCGACAATATCGTCAACTTCAACGACAACTACGCGTCTACCGCACAGAACCTGGTGCCGTTCAGCATCATCAATCCGCTGAGCTGGTCGGCGCATGGTTCGCTGGGGTATGCCGATGGTTTGAATCGGGTCATTGGCTCAACGTTCTACAACCTGACCAGCAAGGACTCGACCATCATCGTCTCCAACCTGGAGGCGTCATCCCGGGGTAACACCTGGGTCGAAGACTTGGGGCGCAGCGGCGAACCGCACACTGGCAGCACCTTCATCATCGGCACAAACAGCAATGACTGGCTCAAGGGCGGGGCGGGCAACGACTTCCTCGAAGGCTTGGGCGGTGATGACCGTTTTCGGGATGATGGCGGCTTCAACATCCTGCTCGGCGGCCAGGGCCACAACACCTTTGAGCTGCACAAACCGTTGCAGAACTTCAGCTTCGCCAACGACGGTGACGGCACGCTGTACGTTCGCGACGCCTACGGCGGCATCAGCATGACTCGCGACATTGGCGCGCTGGTGAGCAAGGAGGCGGGGTCATGGTGGGGCAGCAAGGACATCACCTGGGGCGTCACCGCCAAGGGGCTGACTCATGGCAGCGAACTCACGCAGTACAACCATTCACTCAACGGCGATGCATACGGCAATGCGCTGCACGCGACGGCCGACGGTGACTGGCTGTTCGGTCTGGGAGGTGACGACCAACTGATCAGCGACAAGGGCCATGTGACGTTCGTGGGCGGCGCCGGTAACGACGTGATGACCGCGGTGGGTGGCAACAACACCTTCCTGTTCAGCGGCGCGTTCGGTTTTGATGCCATCAACGGGTATCAGGGCAACGACAAACTGGTGTTCATGGGCGTCGAAGGTGCGGGCCAGGGCTACGACTACAAGCAACATGTCGCGCAGGCTGGCAACGATACCGTGCTGAAGATTGGCGACTATGCCGTGACCCTGATCGGGGTTGGAGTGGCTAACCTGTCGGACTCGGCGTTCGTGTTCGCTTAGATCCTGCTCGCATAGAGCGATGTGCACGATGTGTTGAAATGCTCCGGGGCGTCCCGCGTGGGGAGCCCTGGCTGTGAGCTATCTCTGAACAATTCCAACAAGAAGAGAGGCAATGGCAATGGGTGTGTATGACTACAAAAACTTCGGTACAGCCGATTCCAAGGCGTTGTTCAGCGACGCCATGGCCATCACGCTGTATTCCTACCACAACCTCGATAACGGCTTTGCCGCCGGGTACCAGCACAACGGCTTCGGTCTCGGCCTGCCGGCCACGCTGGTTACCGCGCTGATTGGTGGCACCGATTCACAAGGGGTGATCCCCGGTGTTCCGTGGAATCCCGACTCGGAAAAACTCGCGCTTGATGCGGTGAAGAAGGCGGGCTGGACGCCGATCACTGCCTCGCAATTGGGTTACGACGGCAAGACCGACGCGCGCGGAACCTTCTTTGGCGAGAAGGCCGGTTACACCAGCGCTCAAGTCGAAATCCTCGGCAAGTACGACGCACAAGGTCATCTCACCGAACTGGGCATTGCCTTTCGCGGCACCAGTGGCCCGCGGGAAATCCTCATCGGTGACTCGATCGGCGACGTGATCAATGACCTGCTCGCGGCATTCGGCCCCAAGGATTACGCCAAGAACTACGTCGGCGAAGCCTTCGGCAATCTGCTCAATGACGTGGTGGCGTTCGCCAAGGCCAACGGCCTCAGCGGCAAGGACGTGCTGGTCAGCGGCCACAGCCTCGGTGGCCTCGCGGTCAACAGCATGGCGGACTTGAGCAGCGGCAAGTGGGGCGGGTTCTTCGCCGATTCCAACTACATCGCCTACGCCTCGCCGACCCAAAGCAGCACTGACAAGGTGCTCAACGTCGGCTACGAGAACGACCCGGTGTTTCGCGCGCTCGACGGCTCGACGTTCACCGGCGCTTCGGTCGGCGTGCACGATGCGCCCAAGGAGTCGGCCACCGACAACATCGTCAGCTTCAATGACCACTACGCTTCGAACGCATGGAATGTGCTGCCGTACTCGATCCTCAACATCCCAACCTGGATCTCGCACCTGCCCACCGCCTATGGCGACGGGATGAATCGGGTCATCGAGTCGAAGTTCTACGACCTGACCAGCAAGGACTCGACGATCATCGTCGCCAACCTGTCGGACCCCGCGCGGGCCAATACCTGGGTGCAGGACCTCAATCGCAACGCCGAAACCCACAAGGGCAGCACGTTCATCATCGGCAGCGACAGCAACGATCTGATCCAGGGCGGCAGTGGCAATGACTATCTGGAGGGCCGCGCCGGCAACGACACTTTCCGCGACAGCGGCGGCTACAACATCATCCTTGGCGGACAGGGCAGCAATACCCTGGATCTGCAGCAATCGGTGAACAAGTTCGACTTCGCCAATGATGGTGCGGGCAATCTGTACATTCGCGATGCCAATGGCGGGATCAGCCTGACCCGCGACATCGGCAGCATCGTCACCAGGGAGCCAGGTTTCCTCTGGGGCCTGTTCAAGGATGATGTGACCCACAGCGTCACGGCCGGCGGACTGAAGGTCGGCAACAATGTCACGGCGTACGAATCCAGTGTGAAGGGCACATATGGCGCTGACACGCTTAAGGCACATGCCGGTGGTGACTGGTTGTTTGGCCTGGATGGCAACGACCATTTGATCGGCGGCGCGGGCAATGACGTATTTGTCGGCGGCGCCGGTAATGACTTGATGGAATCGGGTGGCGGGGCCGATACGTTCGTATTCAACGGCGCGTTCGGCCAGGATCGGGTGGTGGGTTTTACGTCGAACGACAAGCTGGTGTTCTTCGGCGTACAGGGTGTTTTGCCCAACGAAGACTTCCGCGCTCATGCCTCATCGGTGGGGCAGGACACGCTGCTGACGTTTGGCAGTGATTCGGTAACGTTGGTCGGGGTCTCGCTCAATAGCTTGAGTGGCGACGCGATTGTGATCGCTTGATGTTGGTGGGGGGGCTGTAAGGGCCCCTTCGCGAGCAAGCCCGCTACTACCCTGGATCTGTGTCGCTCACAGGTTCCCTGTAGGGCGGACTTGTTCGCGAAGTTCGATAGCGCGGCGGTAAAACGTGACTCATTGGCCACTACCTGACTCTCAACCCCTGCAGTAACAGGAATCGGCACTAAAGCCTGGGCGTGCGCGCACGTCATGTACAGGCAGCCATTGAGTACAGGAGATTCAAACGTGAGAGGTTTCAAGAGGTATGTCGGGTTTGTGGGGCTGGCGCTGAGTTCGGCCAATGCCTGGGCCGATCTGCCTCAAAGCTCGATCCTGAGCCGTTATGGAATAACCGACGATCAACTGCCTGGCCCGGCTAAAACCGAGGTGGTGGAACCCGTCGAAGAGAAAAGCCGCTTTCAGATTCAGCCCGAACAACCGTTCGTGACTATCCGCCTGGGGGACGGGAAACAACCGCAAACCACCGGCAATCTGAGCATCGATCGCATGGTCCAGCAGGAGCTTGAACGGTGCCAGCGCTTACAGAGGGAAGTCGCCCGGCGTGGCGGGACTTACATGCGTTGCGATAACAGCATTCCTGGAATGACGATATCTGAGTAAATGGCCTTCAGGAGCTGCCGCAACGGCAGCTCCGCCCGCAACGGTCAGTCTTCCTTGCGCACCGTGGCCACTTCATCAGCGCGTACTTTGACTTTCGCACCGGAAATATCCTCGAACTCGTAGAAGCCATCCCTGGTTTCGGTTTTCGGCATGTCCTTGGTCAGGTACTGAGTGCCGTTTTGCAGGGTGACCACGGTCTGGGTCGAGCAACCGCCCAAGGTCAGCAGGGCCGCTACCGCCAGGGGGATGCCCAGTGTCTTGATATTCATATCCACCTCAAATGCCTCATTTCGCGTGATACCGAGCAATGTCGGAGTCCTAGGCGGTTGGTGCCATCGCGCCGGGAAAAGTTCTATTGGCCGGTTAAAAATGCCATTTATCTTTTTCCGTTTGCGCCGGGTGGGGCAGAGCTGTTATCTGTACGCATAACCAGTATTCGTCCTCCATGGCCCTGAATTCCCGTGACTGCCAATCCCCTTGATGATCCGTTCTATTACCTCAACAACTTCCGGCAAGTGCTTGATTGGCTTGAGCTTCGTTATGCCGATGTATTGAGCGAAGCGGAGCACGCATTTATCGGCGACTTCAAAACGTTGCCTCGCGCGTCGCAGGGCTTGCTGGTGCGGATGGTCATGCGCAAGGGCGTGCATTTTCGTGCCGGCAAGCTCAGTTACGCGGAAATCGGCGATATCGCCTGTGCGGCGCAACCGTTGCTGGCTTGCGGCTGGCTCGACGAACACGCGCCGTTGGCGATGGCAGAACTGTTTGATGTGTTGCTCAAAGCCGAGATTGTGCAAGCGTTCGGCGCCTTTATCGAGCAACCCAAGGGGCGCAAGGACGACTGGCTGGCGCTGCTCGCCGAGCAGTTCCCCGAAGCCAGAAGCCTGCGCGACTGGGCGCCTCTGCTGGCTGAGCGCTTGTTCAGCCTGACCATCATGGACCTGTGCGATCGCTTGCGACTGATGTTTTTCGGCAACCTGTATCAGGACTGGTCCGAATTCGTGTTGGCTGACCTCGGCATCTTTACCTACGAAAAAGTCGAGTTCTGCGCCGATTCCCGTGGTCTGCGCAGCCGTGAGGACGTCGACGCGTGTCTGTTTCTGCACCACTGCCAATTGCGCTTCGAGGCCGGTGAGCCACTGGAAACCATTGTCGGGCAGGTCAGCGCCTTGCACTTCGACAACCCCTGGCTGCAACGGCGACGCGCCAAGGTGTTGTTCCAGATCGCCCAATACTGCGAACGCATCAGCGAGTTTGCTTTGGCCCTGACTGTCTATCGCGATTGCGCCTATCCCGGTGCTCGCTTGCGGATGATCCGCGTGCTGGAACGCCGCAGCGAATACGGCCGGGCGCTGGAACTGGCCACGCTCGCCGAACAAACCCCCGAAAGCGCTGCCGAGCAGCAAGGCCTGCAACGGATTTTGCCGCGCTTGCGGCGCAAACTCGGTGGTCCGCCGCTCAAACGTGCGATGACAAAACCGGTGGAGCGTCTGGATCTGCACTTGCCGCGCAGCGATCCCGCGCTGTCGGTGGAGTATTACGTGCAGGCGCACTTGCATGACGAAGAGGGCCCGGTGCATTACGTTGAAAACAGCCTGATCAACTCATTGTTCGGGTTGCTCTGCTGGCCGGCGATATTCGCACCGTTGCCGGGGGCGTTCTTTCACCCGTTTCAGCGCGGGCCGGTGGACCTGCTCAATGAAGACTTCTCGCAACGCCGCGCCGACGTGTTTCAAGCCTGCCTCGCTGAGCTGGAGGATGGCCGTTATGCCGCCACCATCCGCGAGCGCTTTGTCGCCAAGTGGGGCATACAGTCGCCGTTCGTGTTCTGGGGGGCATTGAATGAAGAATTACTGGAGCAAGCGCTGGCCTGTCTGCCCGCCGAACACCTCAAACACTGGTTCCAGCGTTTGCTGCTCGACATCAAGGCCAACCGTACCGGCATGCCGGACCTGATCCAGTTCTGGCCGCAGCACAAAACCTATCGAATGATCGAAGTCAAAGGTCCTGGCGACCGCTTGCAGGACAACCAACTGCGCTGGCTGGAGTTTTGCCACCAACACCAGATGCCGGTCGCGGTGTGTTACGTGCAATGGGCGGAGCAGAGCGCTTGAGCTACAGCGTTGCGGTGCGCGCGCTGTGTGAGTTCACCGCCAAGACCGGCGACCTCGACCTGCGCTTCACGCCGTCACCGACGGCACTGGAAGGCATGGCCGGCCATCGCACCGTCGCGTCCAGGCGCAGCGACACCTATCAAAGCGAAGTGGCACTGGAAGGTGAGTTCCGCCAGTTGAAGGTCAAAGGCAGGGCGGATGGCTACGACCCGGCGCAAAACTGCCTCGAAGAAGTCAAAACCTACCGCGGCGATCTGAGCAAACAACCGGCCAATCACCGCCAGTTGCACTGGGCGCAGGCGAAGGTCTACGGGTGGCTGATGTGCTGCAAACTGCAACTTGAGCAGATCAATCTGGCGCTGGTGTATTTCGACATCGTCAGCGAAAAGGAAACCTGTCTGGTGGAAGCGTTCAGCGCCCAGACCTTGCAGGTTTTCTTCGAGCAGCAATGCGCTTTGTTCCTGCATTGGGCCGAACGGGAAATGGTGCATCGCCAGGCGCGTAATCTGGCTGCACAGCAATTGGTGTTTCCCCATGCGGATTTTCGTCCGGGGCAACGCCATCTGGCGGAATCGGTATTCAAGGCTGTCAGCACGGGCCGTTGTCTGATGGCGCAAGCGCCCACCGGCATCGGCAAAACCCTCGGTACGCTGTTCCCGATGCTCAAGGCGTTGGCACCGCAGCAACTGGACAAAGTGTTCTTTCTGACCGCCAAGACACCGGGGCGCAAACTGGCGCTGGATGCCAGTCAGGTGTTGTTCGATCAATCGGCCACCTTGCCCTTGCGCGTGCTGGAGATGGTGGCTCGGGACAAGGCCTGCGAACACCCGGACAAGGCCTGTCACGGCGAGTCCTGTCCGTTGGCCCAGGGCTTTTATGATCGCCTGCCGGCCGCCCGTGAAGCGGCCAGTCGAATCCGCCGGCTCGATCAAGCAGCGATGCGTGAAGTCGCTGCACAGCATTCGGTGTGTCCGTATTACCTGAGCCAGGAAATGGCCCGTTGGGCGGACGTGGTGATCGCCGACTACAACTATTACTTCGATTTCAGCGCGTTGCTGTTCGGCCTCGCACAGCTCAATCAATGGAAGGTGGCGGTCCTGGCGGACGAAGCACACAACCTCGTTGAGCGCGGTCGGCAGATGTACAGCGCCAGTCTCGATCAAGCCACGCTGGGCAGCGTTCGCAAAACAGCCCCCCAAGCGCTGAAAAACTCCCTGCAACGGGTCAACCGTGAGTGGAATGCGTTGCAGGCGCCGCAACTGGCGCCGTATCAGGCCTATGACAAGGCTCCTGAAAAACTCCTGCAGGCGATCGCCCTGTGTAGCGCAGCCATTGGCGACTACCTCAATGATCATCCGCAAGGGCTCGACAGTGGATTGCAGAACTTCTACTTCGATTTGCTGCAATTTGCCCGGGTGGCGGAACTGTACGACGCGCATTTCCTGTTCGACATCAGCAAGCGCGACCTCGACCGTAAACGCCCGCTATCGCAACTGTGCCTGCGCAACGTAGTGCCGGCGGCGTTCATTGGCCCGCGCCTCAAAGCGGCGCGTAGCTGCGTGCTGTTTTCCGCCACGCTGAGCCCGCGTCACTATTACGCCGATTTGCTCGGCACGCCGGCCGACACCGTTTGGATTGACGTCGAGTCGCCGTTCAGCGCCGAGCAATTGCAGGTGCAGGTCATCAGCCGGATTTCGACACGCTTCAATCATCGCCAGGCATCGCTGGAGCCGATTGTCGAACTGATCGCCCGGCAGTTCAGCGAGCGCCCGGGCAACTATCTGGCGTTCTTCAGCAGTTTCGATTACCTGCAACAGGTGGCAACGTTACTGGCCGAACGGCACCCAACCATCACCCTGTGGCAGCAGTCGCGAGGCATGGTCGAAGGGGCGCGGCAGGCCTTTCTCGACCAGTTCACCGCCGAGAGTCAGGGCGTTGGCTTTGCGGTCTTGGGCGGGGCCTTCGGCGAGGGTATCGACTTGCCGGGCGCGCGCCTGATCGGCGCGTTCATCGCCACGCTGGGACTGGCGCAACTCAATCCGGTCAATGAACAGTTGAAACGGCGCATGGCGGCGATTTTCGGTGCCGGCTACGACTACACCTACCTGTTTCCTGGCGTGCAGAAAGTCGTCCAGGCGGCCGGACGCGTGATCCGCACCCGCGAGGATCGCGGCGTGGTGATGCTGATCGACGACCGCTTTGCCGAGTGTCGGATCAAACAGTTGTTGCCACGCTGGTGGGCCATCCATAACGAAGCGCCTGCGCAACCGGATTGAATGACGCCCCGGTAAATCCGGCTGAACTAGTGCGTAACGCGATGCTTCTAAACGGTTCCCCCCGCTCCGGAGCGTGCGTCCCTTGTCTCGCATATTGACCCAGCCGACCGCTGAAGAAACCCTGACCGAACATGACGCCAAGATGTTCGGCTCGCCCAAGGAACGGCTGGATTTCTATCGCCGGGAGATCCAGTACGAAACCAGCATTCTCGCCAATCGCACCGACGCTTATCTGGCCGCACAGTCGTTTCTGGTGATTGCCTTTGCATCGTGCATGTCCAACCTCAACCCAGAGTGGGGCAAGTTGTTTACCTTGGTGGTGCCGGCGTTTCTGGCGCTACTCGGGCTGCTCAGTTCGCTCAACGCCTGGCCGGGAATTCGTGCGGCATACGAGATCATCGACCACTGGCACTTCAAACAAAGCCATTTGCTGCTCAGCGAGCCGCTGATGGGCTTGGCCTATGACGAGTCACCGCTGTTCAGCGAAATGGAGTCGAGTCATAAGGGCTATCGCAAGTCGTTGCTGTTTTCCCTGCGCACGCCGTGGATCTTTGCGACGTTTTGGGTGCTGCTGGGCAGTTATTCGGTGTACATACAGTTCACCAATCCGGGAAGCTGATCAAAGAAAAGCCCGGCGACGAAGGCCGGGCTTTTCTGGGGCGTTTGATCATCAACTGGTCTCAAGCTGGCGACGCAACCCCTGCGAGTTCTGCACTGACATCGGAATCGGCGGGAAATCTTCATTCAATACGCACAGGTGCTCAATGGCATCGGCGAACTTCACATCGGCTTTTCGGCGCAAGGCCCGGTAGTGCTCAAACTGTTCGAAATCCAGTTGCCCGGCTTCGAGCAATTCATGCGCCGCTCGATTCAGCGCTTGCGCTTGTTCGAACAATTGACGATTGCGTTCCAGGGCCAAAGCCCTGCATGCCTTGATTTGCGCAGGAGTCGAGCATTCTTTCATGACCGTAACCTTAATCTTCGGGGTTCCTTGTCATAGGCCTTTCGCCACACGGGAACCGAACGTGCCGGGCCCCGCCGGTGACTCCCGGCGAGGGGTTAAGGTTGTGACCACTGAGAATCCGCGAGAGATCCATTTTTTTGCTGAAGGCTTTCGGGTTTTTGGTTTTTGCGTTGTTCAGGGCCGGCAAGGATCGGTTGTGCGCTGATGCCGTGCAGCAGGTTCGCGATGCTTTCAGATTCAGCGGTTGGCCAGTGCCCGCTCCATGCGCGTAATACCTTCTTCGAGCATGGAGCGCGGGCAGCCAAAGTTCAGGCGTACGAACTGTTGGCTTTGGTCGCCAAAATCCAGACCGGCGCTCAACCCTACCTTGGCCTGCTCAAGGAAAAACTGCTGCGGGTTGGCCAGATCCAGCGCCGAGCAATCGAGCCAGGCCAGATAAGTGCCCTGCGGCACATTCATGGTCACGCCCGGCAAGCGGCTGCGCACCGCTTCAACCAGATAATCCCGGTTGGCCTGCAGGTAGGTTTTCATCTCGGCGAGCCATGGGCCGGCTTCGCTGTAGGCCACGCGAGTCGCTTCCATACCCAGCGGATTGACGCTGTCGACCATGCCGCAACGGGCGTGGTTGACGCGTTCACGCAGCGCGGCGTCCTGAATGATCATGAACGAGGTTTTCAGGCCGGCAATGTTGTAAGCCTTGCTCGCGGACATCAGGGTGATGGTGCGCTGAGCGATTTGCGGGCTCAGGGACGCAGTCGGAATGTGGACGCGACCGTCGAAGCACAGTTCGGCGTGGATTTCATCGGAGATGATCCAGGCGTCCTGCGCAACACAGATGTCCGCCACTGCTTGCAGCTCTTCGCGGCCAAACACTTTGCCGATCGGGTTGTGCGGGTTGCTCAACAGTAGGGCGCCGCCGCCGTTCAGCGAATCACGCAGGCTATCCAGTGGTGTGGCGTAGGTGCCGTCGGCCTGCGGCGTGAATTGCAGCTCAACCTTGTTCAAGCCCCAATGCCCCGGCGCGTGACGCAGCGGTGGATAGTTCGGCACTTGGACCACGACGTTCTGCTGAGACTGAACCAGGGCTTTGAGCGCCATGTTGAAGCCCGACTCAACGCCCGGCAGGAAGATCAGCTCTTGTGGTTTGACCTGCCAGGCGAACTTGTTCCAGAGGTCGGCAACGATGGCTTCGCGCAGGTTGTCCTGGGCCACGCTGTAACCCACCAGCGGATGCAGCAAGCGCTGCTGCAGGGCCTCGATGACAACCGGTGGCGCGGCGAAATCCATATCAGCGACCCACATAGGCAACACGTCGGCTGCATAGCGGCTCCACTTGGTGCTGCCGGTGTTGTGGCGGTCGAATACCTGATCAAAGTCAAAAGTCATGCGCGGTCTCGTGAAGGCGGGGTTAATTCTGTCGGCCATTCTAAGCCCAACACGATCCCGGTGGGAGTTGGCTGGCCCGCGATGGCGTCGGCACAGTCAATATTGAGGGTGCGTGACAAACCGCTATCGTTGGCAAGCCAGCGCCCGCGAGGCTCTGGATGAAGCCATGAGATCGCTCGACAAACGGCCGACGGTCGGTTTTCACGCAGGTGACAGGGTCTTTGTCTACAGTGAAAAAGCCGGCAGTCATCCTGCCGCAACCGTGATTGTCCAGATACAACCCGGCGCCAGTACCGGGTTCCACCTGATCAGGAGTGCACGATGGATCTCAGCCGTCGTCAGTTCTTCAAGGTCGCCGGTATCGGCCTTGCAGGCTCAAGCCTTGGCGCGTTGGGCATGGCCCCGACGCTTGCCTTCGCCGAGCAGGTGCGCCACTTCAAGCTTGCCCACACCCATGAAACCCGCAACACCTGCCCGTATTGCTCGGTCGGTTGCGGTTTGATCATGTACAGCCAGGGCGATGCTGCGAAGAACGTCGCGCAAAATATCATCCATATCGAGGGCGACGCCGACCATCCGGTCAATCGTGGCACCCTCTGTCCAAAAGGCGCGGGCCTGCTGGACTTCATTCACAGCCCGGGCCGCTTGCTGTACCCACAAACGCGCAAACCGGGCAGCAGCGAGTGGACGCGGATCAGTTGGGATCAAGCGCTCGATCGCATCGCCGATTTGATGAAAGCCGACCGCGACGCCAATTTCGTCGAGCAGAATGAAAAAGGCGAAACAGTCAATCGCTGGCTTACCACCGGGTTTCTTGCCGCTTCAGCTTCGTCCAACGAAGCGGGGTACATGACGCACAAGGTCATCCGCAGTCTCGGCATGCTGGGGTTCGATAACCAGGCGCGTGTCTGACACGGCCCGACGGTGGCAAGTCTTGCCCCGACGTACGGCCGTGGTGCCATGACCAATACCTGGACCGATATCGCCAACGCGAATCTGGTTCTGGTGATGGGCGGCAACACCGCAGAAGCGCATCCGTGCGGCTTCAAATGGGTGACCGAAGCCAAAGCACACAACGCTGCGCGGCTGATCGTGGTCGATCCGCGTTTTACCCGCACCGCGTCAGTGGCCGATGATTACGCGCCGATCCGCACCGGCACCGACATTGCTTTCATGGGCGGGTTGATCAATTACCTGCTCACCGAGGACAAGATCCAGCACGAATACGTGCGCAACTACACCGACGTGTCGTTCATCGTCAAAGCCGGGTATGGCTTCGAAGATGGCATTTTCAGTGGCTACGATGCGGCCAAACGCAGTTACACCGACAAGTCCGGGTGGGGCTATGAAATCGGTGAGGACGGTTTCGTCAAAATCGACCCGACGCTGCAGGACCCGCGCTGCGTCTATCAATTGATGAAGCAGCATTACAGCCGCTACAACATCGAACTGGTGAGCCAGATTTGCGGCATGCCGGTCGATGCGATGCAGAAAATCTGGGGCGAAATCGCTACGTGCGCCCAGCCCGGCAAGACCATGACGATTCTCTACGCCCTGGGCTGGACACAGCACTCGACCGGTTCGCAGATCATTCGCAGTGCGGCAATGGTGCAGCTTCTGTTAGGCAACGTGGGTATGCCGGGCGGTGGCGTCAATGCCTTGCGCGGACACTCCAATATTCAGGGCCTGACGGATCTGGGCTTGTTGTCCAACTTGCTGCCGGGCTACCTGACGCTGCCGCAGGACGCCGAGCAGGACTACAGCGCCTACATCACCAAACGCACGCAAAAACCGCTGCGCCCCGGGCAGTTGTCCTACTGGCAGAACTACAGCAAGTTCCACGTCAGCCTGATGAAGGCCTGGTACGGCGCCAATGCCACCGCCGAGAACCAGTGGTGTTACGACTACCTGCCGAAACTCGACATCCCCAATTACGACATCCTCAAGATGTTCGACCTGATGAGTCTGGGCAAGGTCAACGGCTACATGTGCCAGGGGTTCAACCCGATCGCTGCGCTGCCGGACAAGAACCGGGTGATGGCGGCACTGGCCAAGTTGAAATGGTTGGTGGTGATGGACCCGCTGGCCACCGAAACCTCGCAGTTCTGGGAAAACGTCGGCCCTTACAACGATGTGAAAAGCGCCGACATCCAGACCGAAGTGATCCGCCTGCCGACTACCTGCTTTGCCGAAGAAGATGGCTCACTGGTCAACAGCAGTCGTTGGTTGCAATGGCACTGGAAGGGGGCGGATGGACCTGGCGAGGCGCGCACGGACGTCCAGATCATGAGCGAGTTGTTCCTGCGTCTGCGCCAGCGCTATGCGGCAAACGGCGGCACCTTCGCCGATCCGCTGTTGAAACTGTCCTGGCCCTACAAAATTGCCACTGAACCTTCCCCCGAGGAAATCGCCAAGGAGATAAACGGCTACGCCACGACAGACTTCAACGATGCCAGCGGCGCGACGATCAAGGGCAATACGCAACTGGCCGGTTTCGCCCAGCTCAAGGACGACGGCAGCACCGCGTCCGGCTGCTGGATTTTCGCCGGCAGTTGGACCGAGGCCGGCAACCAGATGGCCCGGCGCGACAATGCCGACCCCTATGGCATGCACCAGCATCTGGGCTGGGCGTGGGCCTGGCCGGCCAACCGGCGGATTCTCTACAACCGCGCGTCGGCGGACGTTGCGGGCAAGCCGTGGGATCCGAAAAAGCGCTTGGTGTGGTGGAACGGCAAAACCTGGGGCGGCACCGATGTGCCGGACTACAAGGCCGACATACCGCCAGAAGCCGGGATGAACCCGTTCATCATGAACCCCGAGGGCGTGGCGCGGTTCTTCGCCGTCGACAAGATGACCGAAGGGCCATTCCCCGAGCATTACGAACCGTTCGAGACGCCGATCGGCATCAACCCGCTGCACCCGCAGAACAAGAACGCTACCAGCAACCCGGCGGCGCGGATCTTTGATTCGGTCTGGGACAGCCTCGGCGAGGCCAAGGACTTCCCCTACGCGGGCACCAGTTACCGGCTCACCGAGCATTTCCACTTCTGGAGCAAGCACTGCAAGTTGAACGCGATTACCCAGCCCGAGCAGTTTGTCGAGATCGGCGAAGTGCTGGCGAAAGAGAAGGGCATCGCTGCCGGTGATCGGGTACGGGTCAGTTGCAAGCGCGGCTTCATTGAAGCGGTGGCTGTGGTGACCAAAAGAATCCGTCCGTTGCAGGTCAATGGCCAGGTAGTGCACCAGATCGGCATCCCGCTTCACTGGGGGTTCACCGGGCTGACGCGGCACGGATACCTGACCAACACCCTTGTGCCGTTCCTCGGCGATGGCAACACCCAGACCCCGGAATCCAAGTCATTCCTGGTCAACGTGGAGAAGCTATAGTGGAGAATCTATAAATGGCCAGCCAAGACATCATTGCCCGCTCGGCCACGACCACACAGCCGCCGTCGGTGAGGAATCAGCAGGAGGTGGCGAAGCTGATCGACACCACCAAATGCATCGGCTGCAAGGCCTGTCAGGTCGCGTGCTCGGAATGGAACGAGCTGCGCGACGATATTGGCCACAACTACGGTACCTACGACAATCCGCAGGACTTGAGCGCAGAAACCTGGACGTTGATGCGTTTCACCGAGCACGAAACCGACGCCGGCAACCTCGAATGGCTGATCCGCAAGGACGGCTGCATGCACTGCGCCGAGCCCGGTTGCCTGGCGGCGTGCCCCAGCCCAGGTGCGATCATCAAGCACGCCAACGGCATCGTCGATTTCGATCAGGATCACTGCATCGGTTGTGGTTATTGCATCACCGGTTGCCCGTTCGACGTTCCGCGAATCTCGCAGAAAGATCACAAGGCTTACAAATGCACCTTGTGCTCGGATCGGGTCGCGGTCGGGCTGGAGCCGGCCTGCGTGAAAACCTGCCCGACCGGCGCTATCGTTTTCGGCACCAAGGAAGACATGAAGGAACACGCCGCCGAGCGCATCGTCGATCTCAAGAGTCGTGGCTTTGACAACGCTGGCCTGTATGACCCGTCAGGGGTTGGCGGCACCCACGTCATGTACGTGCTGCACCATGCCGACACGCCGAACATCTACGCGGGGCTGCCGGATAGTCCGGCGATCAGTCCTTTGGTAGGCCTGTGGAAAGGCATCAGCAAACCCCTTGGCTTGCTGGCCATGGGCGCGGCGGTGCTGGCAGGGTTCTTCCACTATGTGCGAATCGGGCCGAACCGCGTCGAAGAAGACGAGCATTCGGCACCTCCCGATGCTTCGGTGCATGTCGTTGATCCGGCGGTACACACCTTCGATCCACGCGGGGAGGACCGGCCATGAGCAACAAGACGATCCTGCGTTACACCGCCAACCAGCGCACCAATCACTGGTTGGTGGCGATCCTGTTCTTCATGGCCGGGCTGTCTGGGCTCGCGCTGTTTCATCCCTCGATGTTCTGGCTGAGCAACCTGTTCGGCGGCGGGCCGTGGACGCGGATTCTGCACCCGTTCATGGGCGTGCTGATGTTTCTGTTGTTCCTTGGGCTGGTGTTTCGTTTCTGGCGCGCGAACGTCTTTATCGCCAATGACGGGAAGTGGCTGCGCCGTATTGATCGGGTGCTGGTCAACGACGAACAGAGCGTGCCACCGGTGGGCAAGTACAACGCCGGGCAGAAGCTGCTGTTCTGGACTTTACTGCTGTGCATGCTGGGGCTGTTGTTCACCGGGCTGGTGATCTGGCGGGCGTATTTCAGCGCATTTTTCGGCATCACCGTGATCCGCTGGGCGATGCTGTTGCATGCGTTGGCCGGGTTTGTGTTGATCCTGAGCATCATCATTCACATCTACGCCGGGCTGTGGATCAAGGGCTCGATCGACGCGATGATGCATGGCTGGGTCAGCCGCGCCTGGGCGAAAAAACACCACGAGCTCTGGTATCGCGACATCACCCGCGATGAGCTTCATAAAGAGACGCCGGAACGACCGGCGACGAAAAAGGGCTGACTTTTGCCAACCATTCTCGAACCCGGAGAAATCGAAGCGGCAGCCAGTTCGCCGCCGTTTCTGTACCTGCCACCGCATAACCTGTTTTCCCTGCGCGCCCAGCGCCTGGAGCAACTGGCCGAGGGGCATCCGTTGACCGATTATCTGCGCCTGATCGCCGGGTTGTGCCAGGTTCAGCAACAAGTCATGGACGATCCGCCGCTGACGGCGCCATTCGATGCGCAGCGCATTGAGGCGTGTCAGCAACACGGTTTGCCGCCGTTCGCTGCCGATACGTTGGTGCGCGAAGAGGGCTGGCAGGCTTATCTCGACGCTTTATTAGAACGCTATCAGCCGGTTGAACAGCTTGCTGTCGTTGATGCGGTGGACACGTTGCGCGCTGCCAGCCCTGGCCAGTTGCGCAGTTGGGCCGTTGCCTTGATCAGTGGCCAGTATTCGATGGTGCCGGCGCAACTGGTGCCGTTTCTCGGCGCGGCGTTGCAGGTGGCGTGGAGTCACTGGTTACTCAGTGCGCCGAGCCTGAAACTCAAACCCGGCGACAGCCTCAGCCAATGCCCGGCCTGCGGGTCGCCGGCAATGGCCGGTGTCATCCGCCATCGCGGCAAACACAACGGTTTGCGCTATCTGGCGTGTTCGCTGTGCGCCTGCGAATGGCATGTGGTGCGGGTCAAGTGTGTGTACTGCGAGCAAAGCAAAGGCCTCGACTACCTGAGCCTTGAGGACGATCGCCACGCCGCCAATCAAGCACCGTTGCGCGCCGAAGTCTGCCCCGGTTGCAACACCTATCTGAAGTTGCTCTATCTGGAAAACGACGCCGACGCCGAAGCGTTGTCGGCGGATCTCGCCAGCCTGCTGCTGGACATGCGTCTGGCCCAGGACGGCTTTCAGCGTTTGGCACCCAATCTGTTGCTGGCGCCAGGAGACGAATGACCACAGCGTCTACACTCGCCGAACGGTCTTTTGTTTCGGGAGTGGCTGATGTCTGCCAGCGGTGCCCTGCGTTTACCTTCCGTTGATGGTGTGTTGCGTCATCCGGCGTGCCTGCCGCTGGCCCAACGTTATGGGCGTGAGGCGTTGTTGGCCTGTTTGCGGCAGTTGCTCGATGAGCTGCGTTCGAGCGTGCTGAACGGGCAATTGGCGGCGATTGAAATCCGCCCCGAGGTGCTCGCCGGCCGCGTCGGTGAACGCCTGGCCCAGCAACAGCGCAGCCAGGTTCGACGGGTGTTCAACCTGACCGGCACGGTGCTGCACACCAATCTGGGGCGGGCGCTGTTGCCGGAGGAAGCCATTGACGCCGTGCAAATGGCCGCGCGGTACCCGCTCAACCTGGAATTCGATCTGGCCAGCGGCAAACGCGGCGACCGTGACGATCTGATCGAAGGCCTGATCCGCGAACTGACCGGCGCCGAAGCCGTCACCGTGGTCAACAACAATGCCGCTGCGGTGCTGCTGACGCTCAACGGCCTCGGCGCGCGCAAAGAAGGCATTATTTCGCGCGGCGAGCTGATCGAGATCGGCGGCGCCTTCCGCATCCCCGACATCATGGCCCGCGCCGGCGTGCGCCTGCATGAAGTCGGCACGACCAATCGTACCCACGCCCGCGACTACGAAGCGGCGATCAACCCACGCAGCGGTTTGATCATGCGCGTGCATGCGAGCAACTACAGCATCGAAGGATTTACTGCTCGCGTGCCGACCGCTGAACTGGCCGAGTTGGCCCATCGGCATGATTTGCCGCTGCTGGAGGATCTGGGCAGCGGCAGTCTGCTGGATCTGACGCGCTGGGGTTTGCCGGCAGAACCGACGGTGCGCCAAGCGTTGTTGGACGGTGCGGATATCGTCACTTTCAGCGGCGACAAATTGCTGGGTGGCCCGCAGGCCGGGTTGATCGTTGGGCGCAAAGAGCTGATCGCGAAGATCAAGAAAAACCCGCTGAAACGCGCATTGCGGGTGGATAAATTGACCCTGGCGGCGCTGGAGGCGGTGCTCGGGTTGTATCGCGATCCGGATCGGCTGGCCGAACGTCTGCCGAGCTTGCGGTTGTTGACTCGACCGCAAGCCGACATCTTCGCCCAGGCCTCACGCTTGCAGCCCTTGATGGCTGAAATCTTGGGGTCGGTTTGGCAGGTTAGTGCAGTCGAGGCCTTGGGCATGATCGGCAGCGGCAGCCAACCGGTGGCGCGTTTACCGAGTGCGGCGCTGTGTTGCCGTCCTCAGGTTTCAAAGCGTTTGCGCGGGCGCTGCCTGCTGAATCTGGAAGCGGCGTTGCGAGCGTTGCCGATCCCGGTGCTCGGTCGTATCGACGACGATGCGCTGTGGCTCGATCTGCGCCAACTCGATGATGAACCCGCATGGCTCGCGCAATTGCCGCAGTTGCAGGTCGACCCGTGATCGTCGGCACGGCGGGGCACATCGACCACGGCAAGACGTCGCTGCTACAAGCCCTGACCGGACAAACCGGCGACCGCCGCCCGCAGGAACGCGAACGCGGCATGACCATCGACCTCGGTTATCTCTACGCTGAACTCGAACCGGGCGCGGGGCTGACCGGGTTTATCGACGTCCCCGGCCACGAGAAATTCACCCACAACATGCTCGCCGGCGCGCAAGGCATCGACTTGGTGTTGCTGGTGGTCGCAGCGGACGACGGCGTGATGCCACAAACCCGCGAGCATCTGGCGATTGTCCAGTTGCTCGGCATTCCCCGGGCGTTGGTGGCGATCACCAAGTGTGACCGGGTCCAGGCGGGCAGGGTGGAGGAGGTTCAGCGGCAGATTCTGGATTTACTGGGGGCCGGGCCGTTTGCCGATGCGCCGATCCTGGCCTTGTCGAGCGTGAGCGGGCAGGGTATCGATGCGTTGCGGCGCCTTTTGTTGCAGACGCAACGTGAAGTGCAGAAACGCAGTCGCGAGGGTGGGTTTCGCTTGGCGATTGATCGGGCGTTCAGTGTCGCCGGGGCGGGGATTGTGGTCACGGGGACGGCGTTGTCGGGCGCGGTCACGGTGGAGGACCGATTAGTTTTGGGTCCTCTCGGTAAAACCGTTCGGGTTCGCGGCCTGCACGCGCAGAACCAGCCGGCCGAACAGGCCTGCGCCGGCCAACGAGTGGCGTTGAATATCAGTGGCGAGCGCTTGGCGCTGGAGCAGATTCATCGCGGTCAATGGCTGCTGAGCGAATGGTTGCACGCGCCAACGCAACGGGTGGATATCGAGTTTCAATTGCTGCCCGGCGAACGAACCTTCGAACACTTCCATCCGGTGCATCTGCACCTCGGCACACAAGACGTGATCGCCCGCGTCGCATTGCTCGAAGGCCCACGCCTGAATCCCGGCGAGCACATGTTCGCGCAGCTGCTGATCAATGCGCCGGTGCACGCGGTGAAGGGGGATCGGTTGATTCTGCGTGACCAGAGCGCGCAACGCACCCTCGGTGGCGGCCTGGTGCTTGACCCGTTAGCCCCGGCGCGACAACGTCGCAGTCCGGAACGGTTGGCGCAACTTGAGGCCTTGGCGCGTGGTGAAAGCCTTGAACAAGCGTTGCCGGTCTTGCTCGATCACAGTGCTGGCGGCCTCGATCCGCAGCGACTGGAACGCCAGTTCAATCGCCCTCGTGAAGGCTGGTCATTACCGACGAACGTGCGCCTGATCGACACACGCCAAGGCCCGGTGCTGTTCAATGTACAGCGCTGGGGGCAGTTGAAATTTACGCTGCTGGAAAAACTGGCGCAGTTCCATGAGCGGGAGCCCGATCAGATGGGCCCTGATCGGGATCGTCTACGCCGCTTCAGCGGGTTGGCGCTGGAGCGGTCTACGTTCATCAGTCTGCTGGATGAACTTCGCGCTGCGGGTTCTATCAATGCGAGCGGGCCGTGGCTGCACCTGCCAGATCATCAGGTGCAGTTGAATGCCGAGGACGAAGCCTTGTCGCAGCAGTTGCAGCCGCTGTTTCAACAAGCCGGCTTTGATCCGCCGTGGGTGCGCGATGTGGCAAAGACGGTGGGGAAAGAGGACGCGGTGGTACGTCTGCTGTTGCGCAAACTGGCGCGGCAGGGGTTGATGCATCAAGTGGTGCGCGATCTGTTTATCAGTGACACGGTGCTGCGGCAGATGGCGAACGTGTTGCTGGAATTGGCCAAGGAAAATCCGCAGATCCAGGTGACAACCTTGCGCGATGCGCTAGGCTTGGGACGCAAACGTTGTATTCAGTTCCTCGAATATTTTGACCGTATCGGCCTGACCCGGCGCCTCGGCGAATGCCGCCAGATCCGCCCCGACAACGCGCTGGCCCACGCCGACGCACAATGAGTTCAAGGAAGGCAATCGCGCCCGGTGGCGCGGCCGGGCTTCAAACCCGGTTGGGGACGGCATCCGTTCCCGGGCAGGTTCGACTCCGGCTGCCTTCCGCCAGTTTTCCTCCGGACCTCCCCGATCCAGTGTGTGAGCGAGCCTGCGCGCGAAAGCCGTTTTTGATCGTTCCCTGCTACTGCGGCAATTCCAGATTATCCATCACCCGATTCACCGCCAGCTCCCCGAGCATGATCAATTGCGCGATCCCCAACAGTGTCCTGCGCTGCGACGCGGGTATGAGGTGGGCGAAGTCATGGGCGATGGTTCTGGCGGAGGCGAGGGTTTCACTGGCATCGGCCAGCAGTTCCTCGTTTTTGAAGTCTGCGGTAACGGCGTACATCCGGCGGGTTTTGCGCGGCGGTGGGGTCGAGCCGGGTGGGCAGAGGTAGTGATCGAGGGCGCGTTCGGCGGCGTCGTTGAGTTTTTTTGAATCGAGGGATTCGTAGGGCGAGGCGAGATCGATTTCGGGCGGGTTGGGTGTTGGTTTGATCATGGTGAAACTCCGTGGTTGATTTAGCCGCCACGGCTCATCGCTAAACAAGTAAAGGTGGCGGCTGTACGCAGGTTAGCGATCCGGGTCACAGAAACCCCGGGTAGACCCGAAGGTCTCCCACGCACAGCCACCATGACGCCAAGTGCAGATAGACAATGCTGCAATTGAGACTGGGGATTGAGCGTCTGTAAGGTATCGGATCGCTAAACCCGATCGCTGATTCGTCAGCGACCGCACCACAATAGAACCCGACCCCAAGACGCACAAGCCGGCGGATTCTGGCGTAGCTGTAGGCAATGGCGCAAGAATTTGTAGCCTCGGAGACGTGTCTTGAGGTTTCTTTTAAACACTCCAGTTTAAAAGGCGAAAAGTCGGGCGAAGATGTGGGGGAATGGTCTATCCCTGATAGCGCTGTGACAGCGAGCCTGCTCGCGAAGGCGATTCAACAGCCGACATCTCAGTGGCTAGCCCAGCACTTTCGCGAGCAGGCTTGCTCCCAAAGGGGGGGGGCGTTGTTCCAGTTGAATCCGCATTCATCCCCTCACGGCTGATACGGAATCACCTTGTCCTTGTCCATTTCCACCAGCAACTGATCAAGCATCTGCCGCTTGTTTTCAAACGCTGGAATCGGCACGTACCACGTGATCACGCTCCAGCCTTCGCGCGAGTAGTTGTAGGTCTTGAGCAGTTCGCCGTCCTTGAAGACGGAGCCGCGCAAGTTGTCCTGGTAGTGGTAAGGCATGGGAAAGGTGAACAGGGTGAAGACGTTCATCAATGCCAGCCAGTTGACCTTGCCATCGTGGGGTTCGGTGATCAGCAGGCTGTAGCCGTTGCGGCTGTAGCCACCGTCGAGCATGGAAAACGCACCGGTGTTTTTCAGGGCACTGATGGTTTCGCGTTGGTGTTGTTCATCGATCCGGCTGTAGGCCGGTCCGAGCCCGAGTGTGACCGGGACGTAGGCCTGGCTGGTCTTGTAGTCGAGCGGTTGCAGGGTATTGGCGCAACCCCCCAGCGTCAGCAGGGCGAAGAGCAGGGCGGTAGGCTTGATGACATTGAGGATCATTGCGCAGCCCCGTCAGCGGGGATCAGGCGATCACGCTGGACGTCCTGGGCAAACGCGCGGGCGATGCGGCTCAGGTTCTGGCCTTCCAGTTCACCACCCTGATCCAGCAGCCAAGTGTATTTCTGCGTGGTGTTGCGGTAGCTGTATTGCTTCAGACGCTTGTCGCCTTGATACACGGAGAACTGCGCCTCGGTGTTGTATTCCTTGGATAAGGGCAGCGTGAACAACGTGGCGCAACTGAGCAACACCAGCGGAAACGGCGGAAACTCGCGTTGCATGTTCAGTTTGATCTGGACGCTGTACTCGTCACCTTTGGCGGTGCCGGTCTGGATCTCGCGGAACACTCCGGTCTGGCGCAGATGGTTGCGCAGGGTCGAGGAGTTCATCGGGTCATCGACCATGACGTGGATCGGTGCCAGATAATCCTGACCGTCGGCGAGGGTGCGCTCAGGCAAGGTGTTGGTTGCTGTGCAGCCGGTCAACAGAGCGGCGGTGGTGAGGGCGATGATTTTTTTCATGGCTTGACGTCCACGGCCACACCCGGAGTGGGGCCGGTAAAGATGTAGGGTTCGGCGCGTTTCAGATCGAGTTTCAGCGGTTGCAGGGTTGGCAGCCCCGGGGTCATGCGCTGAGCGACCACGGCGTCACGGGCGTTCTGGTCGCTCCAGCGGAACGCGCACAAACCGGCAGTCAGGCAGAACGAGCGGAATTCACCGATGTAATAGGCCTTGCCGGGCTCAAGGCGCATCGGCAGGTTGAATTTCTCTCGTGCCTCGGCCGAGGTGAAAACCGTGCCGAGGCCAGGCTGGTAGCGGGCGGAAAAGAACTGGAAGTCATAGAACTCATAGTCGCCCGGTTTCAAGGGCAGCACGAATACACTCGCTGCGCCGACACCGTCCTGAATGTCCTGAGGCGTCGAGTAGGCACCGGCCAGTTTCCAGACACCGGCGGCGCCATATTCAGAACCGCGCTTGCGGAAAAAAATGCGCTGGTTGTCAGCGGCAGGGAATTTGACTGACTGCGGCCCGATTGAGCCGACGAGGTAGCTGACCGGCTCGTTGGCTTTGGGTTGCAAGGGTTCGCTGACCCACGAGGCGCTTTCGGTAATGCAGCCGCTGAGTGTCGCCGCGAGCACAATGGCCGCGCCGAGTTTGAATAACTGGAACATGTACATCCCTGAATCTGCGTGTGTTGATTGACGGCAAACAGGAGGTCAATCAATGCCTTCCTGGCTTGGCGTTTTTTGCGGGTGCGCAGGATAAGGGAGGTGATGGCATTTGGCTAGCCGTGAGAGGTGTGTTGCGTATACGGATGTTTGGCTGAAACTCCGACTTGTAGGAATGAGCCTGCTCGCGATTGCGGTGTATCAGTCAGCATGAATGTTGCTGAAAAGACGCTATCGCGAGCAGGCTCACTCCTACAGGGGATAGCGTTTCAAATCGAGATGGGCGGTGGGTTAGAAACCCAGTGGGTACTGGATCACCACGTAGATCCGGTCGATGTCATCGCCGGCCTGGGCATCATTGGCCCGGTGTGAAACATGCGATACCTGCACCGACAAATCCTTCGCCGCGCCCGATTGCACGACGTACTTCAAATCGATATCGCGCTCCCAGTGCTTGCCACCATCGCCTTGCTGAGGCTGATAACTGCCGCTGTCAGGATCAAACGGGTTGTAGGCGCCGCCCTTGGGCGCGTGGGTGCCGTCAATGTGGCTACCGCTGACGTAGCGGGTCATGAACTTCAGGCCTGGAATCCCGAAGGTGCCGAGGTCCAGGTCGTAGCGCGCCTGCCAGGAGCGTTCGTTGGCGCCGTTGAAATCGGCGTATTTGATCGAGTTGGCGAGGTAGATCGAGTCACCGCCGACGAAATCGAACGGTGTGTCGCCATTGATCTTTTGCCAGCCGAGCATCACCGCGTGCGCGCCGAAGGCGTATTTGCCGGAGAGGCTGAACGCGGTGTTGTCGATTGACCCGGCCAGCGCCTGGCCTGTGTCGCGGGTGTGGTAGAGGTTGGCGTCGAGCAGCACGCCTGATTGCTTGAAGTGCAGGTTGGCATAGTACTGATGCCAGGTGTCTGTCAGTTCAGAGGCGTACAGGGCGCCTCCGATAGGACGGTCGTTGAACAGGTCGGCGCCGAGAAAGCTGATCCCGCCAGCCTCGGTGTTGGCGCCGTAGCCGTAAAAATCGCCTTTGCCGGAAGAACTGTCCTGATTCTTGAACGCCGTGAAATGCCCCGCCTGGACGTTAACGTTGTCGATTTCCCGGCTGTTGAGCAGAAAACCCGTGGCGTACTCCGGTTGCAGACGTTTGTCGGAGGTGTCGAACACTGGGGTTTCCACGGTCATTTCGCCGAACGCCAGGGTGGTGCGCGATGCCTTCAACTTGAGGGCGCCGCCGGCGCTGGAATAGTTGCTCTCGCTGCGGCCGTCGCTGTCGACCGGCAACAACCCGGTGCCGGAATGGCCCTTGCCGCCGTCCAGTTTCAGGCCGGTAAAGGCATGCGCATCGATACCAAACCCGACGGTTCCGGCCGTGAAGCCGGATGAGAAAGTGCCGATAAACCCTTGAGCCCATTCCTGTTTATAGTTCTTTTCGGAGGGCGAGGGCGAGCGATAGTCATTGCTCAGGTAGAAGTTGCGACTGAGTACTTCGGACTTTGAATCGTCAAAAAAACCGCTGGCGTGGGCTGTGTTCAGGCCACAGAGCAAGGCGAGCAGGGTGATACGCGAGAGGGCGCAGTCGATCATGATGAGTAGCCAGCAAACAGGAATGTGGCCGTGATGATCGAGGGAATACGGGCGAGGGGATTGAGCTTATGTGCTCAGTTGAGGGCACCACACGGCCCTGTGGGAGCGAGCAACCCCGCTCCCACAGGGCCGATCACCTTACGACAACGGTGGCGTGCGTGGCGGGATCATCCGTTTGCTGCCTGTCGACTCAAACGCCGCCGCCAGACGCAGCAGGCTCGAATCGTCGTAGGCACGGCCGGCGAAGGTCAGGCCGACCGGCATGCCGATATCCGCCATCACGCCCATGGGCACGGTGACCGTCGGCACGCCCAGGTGACGGATCGCGAGGTTGCCATTGGCGACCCAGACGCCATTGCTCCAGGCGATGTCGGCCGATTCTGGATTGATGTCCGAGTCCGCCGGACCGACGTCAGCAACGGTCGGAAACAGCACGGCGTCGAGGCCCAGTTTATCCATCCAGTCTTCAAGGTCGATGCGCCGGGTCTGTTCGAGGCCGCGCAGGCCATCGGGCACGGTCGGGATTTCGTTCCACGGCGTGATGCCGCGTTCGGCCATGCGCACGTATTCGTCCATGCCTGCGGCCAGGTCGCCCTCACGGTTGGGCAGGGTGCCCGGGTCGTGCGGGAAGATCTTCGGCCCGTCGACGTCGACCAGACGATTGAGTTTAGGGTCGCCGTTGGCTTGCAGAAAATCGTCGAACGCCCAGGCGCTCAGATCCCACAATTCATGATGAAGAAACTCTTTCGACACCAGACCACGGGTGAACACGGTCGGCGCACCGGGACGGTCACCTTCACAGTTGGAGACCAGCGGGAAATCGGTTTCGATGACTTCGGCACCGGCCGCTTCGAGGGCCTGCCGCGCCTGTTTCCACAGCTCGATCACCGAAGCACGGGTGTTGATGCGCTGGCCGGTCGGGCCACCGATGCCCGGCGCTTCGCTGGTGCCTGCATCAGGGTCGGCGTTGATGAACATGCGCGGCACGGCGAAACGCTTGCCGGCCAGCGCGGCGCTGTCGGCAGCCAGTTCGGCGTAAGCGGCGGGGCGCACGGAACTGACGCTCGGGATCGGCACCCACGGTTGCAGGCGCCACAGGTCGCCTCGGGTGTCGGGGTCTTCGGCGACGATGATGTCGAGCACTTCCAGCAGATCAGCCATGGTGCGGGCGTACGGCACGACCACGTCCATGGTCGGGGTCAACGGCCAGTTACCGCGCACCGAGATCACCCCGCGCGACGGGGTATAGGCACACAAGCCATTGTTCGACGCTGGGCCGCGACCGCTCGACCAGGTTTCTTCGGCCAGACCGAACGCGGCGAAACTCGCGGCCGTGGCGGTGCCGGCACCATTGGACGAACCCGAGGCGAACGGCGCAGTCAGGTAGTCAGCGTTATAAGGGCTTTCGGCACGGCCGTAGACACCCCGTTGCATCCCGCCATTGGCCATCGGCGGCATGTTGGTCTTGCCCAGGCAAATCGCTCCGGCACCGCGCAGGCGCTCAATGGTGAACGCATCGCGATAAGCGACCAGATCGGCAAACGCCGGGCTGCCGGACGCTGCAGTCAGACCTTTGACCAGATAACTGTCCTTGGCGGTGTAAGGAATACCGTCGAGCGGGCTCAGCGTTTCGCCCTTGGCGCGGCGGGCGTCGCTGGCCAGTGCTTCGTTGAGGGCTTCGCGATTGCGCACGACAACGGCGTTCAGCGCTGTCGGGGTGTCGGCGCCGTCGTAGGCATCGATGCGGGCGAGATAGGCCTGCACCAGTTCAACCGATGTGGTCTGGCCGGATTCCAGCGCAGCACGCAGTTGGGCAATGGAAACTTCGGTGACTTCGATCATGCGGTCACCGCCATTTGCAGTTGAGCGTCATTTATCTTGGAAGGGGCATTCATATCGGTTCTCGCTGCACGGCTTTACGCGACAAGGTTAAGACTGGCGCCTATTTAACACCAATCCTTCATCCAAACGACAGAACACCCACGTCACGGGCCGTATGGTCCGCTGGAATCCGCGCCCCTCAGGCCGTTTGAGTGTCATCGAACCAGCCGCGAATCATCTGGGTAAAGAACAGGTGCGTCGTATCCCACCAGCGTTTCCACCAACTGCCTGCTTCAGCGTCCTCAAGTGCGATCAACGGACGACTCCCCAGCAGTTGCCCGGCATCGTACAGCTCCAGTTTCCCGACGACGGTGCCCATGGCGATAGGCGCTTGCAGCGGCCCGTCAATCTCGATGCGTGTCTCTATTTTTCGATGTCTGTTCTTGGGCAGGGTGAGGGTCATGTCGTCGAGTAAGCCCAGAGCGATCGATCGTTTCTCGCCTTTCCAGAGCGCAGCCGTTTTGAGTACTTCCCCGGCTTTTTTGTAGGTTTGGGTGTCATAGAAACGAAAGGCGTAGCCCATGAGTTTTTCAGTTTCTGCGGTGCGTTTTTGCGTGCTGGTTGCACCAAAGATCACACTGATCAAACGCCGCCCGTTTCGACGCGACGACGCTACCATGCAATAGCCAGCCGCTTCGGTATGGCCAGTCTTCAGTCCGTCGAAGCTGTCGTCTCGCCACAATAGAAGGTTGCGGTTGGCTTGCCGTATGCCATTCCAGGTGAAGTGTTTTCTGGCGTACAGCGCATAGGTATCAGCGCCTTCGTTGATGATCGCCCGCGCCAATAGCGCCATGTCCCGGGCCGATGAGTAATGGTCTGGCTGAGGCAGGCCGGTGGAGTTCATGAAGTGTGTGTTGCGCATCCCCAAGGCCGTAGCTGTCGAGTTCATCATGCCGACGAAAACGCCTTCGCTTCCGGCGACATGTTCGGCGAGCGCCACGCTGGCGTCATTACCCGAGTCGATGATCACGCCGCTGAGCAAGTCGTGAACCGAAACGGAACTGCCTGGGTCAAGAAACATGCGCGAACCGCCGGTACGCCAGGCATTTTCGCTGACAGTGACCATGCCATCCGCTTTGATACGCCCGGCCTTGATTTCACGCGTGGTGACAAATGCCGTCATCATTTTGGTCAGGCTGGCCGGCGGCAGGCGCATATCGCTGTTGTGACTGGTGATAACGGCACCGGTGGCGCCGTCGATGAGTATCCAGGCTTTGGCACCGAGCTTCGGTGCGGCAGGGATCATGGCGCCTCGGGTGTTGTTGTCAGCCAGAGCAGGGTGGGCCAACACAACAAGCGATGTTGCGCAGAGCAGGGTGAATACACATCGGAACAACAGGCATTTCACAAGCAAGAAGCCTTGGGGCAGCAGAAAGTAGCGCCACGCTAGCCCCCGGGCATGGGGCGCTCAAATTAAGCCGGGTTAAGTTTAATTTAATGTTCCGGTACGAATAGCCCGACATTCAGGCAGGGGCCATCGGGCAATGAATCAGCACGCGGGTGCCACGTCCCGTCGCGGCAGGCTGAATATCCAGCGAATAGCCGTGCAATTTGACGATGGCCGCGACCAACGATAAGCCCAGGCCATGTCCGGGCTGCATTCTGCTTGCCTCCCCTCGATAGAGCCTGCGAATGACGTGCGAGCGGTCCGCCTCGGGTATCCCGGCCCCATCGTCGGCGACTTCAATGACAACCGTTGAATCCTCGATGCTGCCGCGCAACGTGATATGCCCGCCCTGCGGCGTAAACTTGATGGCGTTATCCAGCAAGTTGACCAGCGCCTCAAACAGCAGCGATGAGTCCCCAACCAATTTGGGCAAGTCACTGGTGATCTGCAGGGACAGTGTCTGCGAACGGTCCAGCGCCATAGGCTCATAAAACTCATGTGCCTGTTGCAACAGCGCCATGATCGGAAACGGCGCAAATGCCGAGCGTCGGCGGATATCGTCGAGTTCGGCGACCCGAAGCAAGCCCTGAAAGCGCACCATGATCGATTCACTTTCTTCAAGGGCCTGGTTCAATGTCTGCTGGTGATCAAGGTCGAGTGGCAGTTGCTGGAGCTGATAAAGCCTGGCGCGCAGACGTGTCAGTGGTGTGCGCAAATCATGGGCAACCCCGTCGCAGACACTTTTGACTTCGTGCATCAATTGCTCGATATGGTCGAGCATTGTATTGACGGCATTGGCCAGCATGTCCAGTTCATCACGGCGAGCGGAGAGGGGGAGGCGCTCAGCCAGGTTGCCTGAGACGATACTTTCCGTACACAACTGAAGACGTTTGACACGCCGCAACGGCCGGCGCCGCAATAGGCGCCAGCCGATTAATCCGGGAATCAGCGTCAACGAAAAACCCCACATCAAGGCCTGTTCGATAATCCCGCCCACGGCAGAAATCGAACCACCGTCACGCGCCAGGATAAGCATGTGCCCGTCGGGGCGTCGTGCTAACAAGGCATAACTGCTGCGGGTTTCTTTATTGGGTAGCGCAATGCTCAGCCCACGTTCCAGATAATGAACCTTGCCATCATCGGGCAGGCTGGAGCGCAGTTTGAGCAGGTCTCCGGCAACGTGCTGCCCCTCGGCGGTGAACAACCCGTAGGCATCGATTCCGGGGGTTGAAAAGGCTTCACTGGCCGCCAGTTCATTCACCAGTTTTTCGTCATCGATCTTTTGATAGTAGTGGGCGCGCTGCAGTAGTGTTCGCTCTGCAACGGTTCCCAGGTAGTGGGAGATTTCCCAGTACAACACGCCGGTAAAGAGCGCACCCCAGGCCACGAAAAACAGGGCATAGAACCCGATCAAACGACTACCTGAGGAGCGCCATTGCTCAGTTTTTGGCAGCAAGGACATAACCCGCACCGCGTATCGTATGAATGACGGGCGTCCCTTCATCGCCTTCAAGCTTTTTGCGCAGCCGACCAATGTGGACATCGATAATGTTGGTGCCCGGGTCGAATCGATACCCCCAGACCTCTTCGAACAGCATCGTGCGGGTGACCAACTGGCCGGCGCTGCGCATCAGGTAGTTGAGCAGTTTGAACTCGGTGGGCAGCAGCACGATGGGTTCGCCATTTCGAGTCAGCTTGTGCTCGACCAGGTCCAGTCGCAGGTTTGCGCAACTGAGTTGCGGATGGCTGGCGTCGGCATGGGTGCGCCGAAGCAATGCGTCAAGTCGCGCAACCATCTCGGTAGCGGAAAAGGGTTTGGTCAGATAATCGTCGCCGCCCGCTCGCAGACCCTGAACGCGCTCATCGACGTCGGACAGTGCACTGATCATCAGCACCGGCGTCTGAATCCCAAGGCTGCGCAATGTGCTGACAATCGTCAGTCCATCGAAGTCGGGAAGCATGCGATCCAGGGTAATGGCGTCAAAACCACCGGCAATCGCAGAGGCCAGTCCGTCCCGTCCGGTAGCGGCCCATTTTGAACTGAACCCGTGACGTTCGAGTTCAGCGATGATGACTTGTGCCGTCACCTTGTCGTCCTCTATGACCAACGCGCAACTCATGTTTTCCTCCATTGGAATCTGTTTTCGGCCATTGCGACGTAATGTCGACGCCCAGTACAGGCATACCCTGGTGATCTGCGATCAAGCCGAACATCAAAATTATTTAACCCACCTTAACGCCGTCGTCTGCCGTGCGGGTGCCCATTTAAGTTCAAGTGCACGGCCTGTGTCAGCTTTGCGGGGGAGGGTAGGCGAATTGGCCAGACGAATGTGGCCTTTGATCAGATCGCAACAAGTGAAACGAGCAGCCCGCAATCGCTGGATTTTCCTGCTGTAGACCGGATCAATATACAAATGCAGCGCGGTGCCCTTGGGCACCGCGCATGACAGTCAGCCCGGCTCTGCAAGAGCGCGGGTGAGTGCAGTGCCTTACGGCAACGCGTAAGCCATTACGTAGTCGCCACGATCGGTCGACTGACGAGCGCCACCTGCGGTGATGACGATGTACTGTTTGCCGGTTTTTGGCGACACATAAGTCATCGGGCCGCCCTGGCTGCCGACCGGCAGGCGGGATTTCCAGATTTCCTCACCGTTGCCGCTGTTGAAGGCACGCAGGTAGAAGTCCTGAGTGCCGGCAATAAAGATCAAGCCTCCTTGAGTCGACAGGGTGCCGCCGAGCGTCGGCAGACCGACCTTGATTGGCAAGTGCATGCGAATACCCAAAGGTCCGGTGTCTTCAACGGTACCCACGGGTACTTGCCAGGCGATTTTTTGGGTCTTCATGTCGATGGCTGTCAGCGTGCCGAACGGCGGCGCCTGGCAAGGAATGCCGGCGACCGACAGGAAGCGGTTCTTGTTCACCGCGTAAGGCGTGCCCTTGAGCGGTACGGCGCCCATGCCAGTGTTCAGCGCTTCGCCACCGGAAGTGGCCTGCCCCTTGTTCTGCGAAGGGATCATCTGAATCCACAGACCCAGGCGCATATCGTTCACAAAGATGAAACCATGCACCGGGTCAGTGGAGATGCTGCCCCAGTTCATGCCACCCAGCGAGCCCGGGAAGCTCAGGGATTTGTCGGTGCCTGGCGCGGTGTACAAACCGTCGTAACGCATCGATTTGAAATCGATACGACACAACAGTTGGTCGTAAGGCGTGGCCCCCCACATGTCCGACTCGGTCAGGTGCTGGGCACCAATCTGCGGCATGCCGACCGATTTTGGCTGGGTAGGCGAGTAAGGCTCGTTAGGGATGTTCGCTGCCTTGACCGGCACTTCCTCAACGTTGGTCAGCGGCTTGCCAGTGGCACGATCCAGCACGTAGATCTGCCCGGCCTTGGTACCGATGACCAGCGCCGGTACGGTTTTGCCGTCCTTGGTGAAGTCGATCAGGCTCGGCTGCATCGGCAAATCGAAATCCCAGAGGTCGTTGTGGACCGTCTGGAAGACCCACTTTTCCTCGCCATTGTTGGCGTCCAGGGCCAGGATCGAAGCACCGTAGGTGTGATCCAGCTTGCTGCGCTCGACACCATAGATGTCGGTGGAGGAACTGCCCATGGGCAGGAAGACCGTGTTGGTGGCCGCGTCGTAAGACATTGGCGCCCAGCTGTTCGGCGTGCTGCGTACATAGGTGTTGCCGTCTGCCGGCGCCTTTTTATCCTGCGGGTTGCCCGGGTCGAAAGCCCAACGCATGGCGCCGGTGATCACATCAAAACCACGGATCACACCGCCCGGCATGTCGGCTTGCACGTTGTCAGCCACGCGACCGCCAACCACCACGGTAGTGCCTGCCATTAACGGTGCGGAGGACAACTGATAGTAGCTGTCCGGGACATCGCCCAGACCGGCCTTGAGATCCACTTGACCATTGTTGCCAAAACCCTGGCAGAACTCGCCGGTGTCGGCATCCACAGCGATCAGGCGAGCGTCGATGGTGTTGGTCAGCAAACGGCGCTGGCAGTTGGCAACTGGCGCTGGCTGGCCTACGGCAACGGGTGAACTACCCGACTCGGCAACTGCTGCAGTCGCGTCGAAATAGGCCATGCCACGGCAACGTTGCCAGACTTTTGACTGGGCGTTGATGGCGTTTTTCCAGAGTTCCTTGCCGGTGTCGGCATCCAGCGCAATCAGATTGTTGTGCGGGGTGCAGATAAACACCTTGTTGCCGATTTGCAGTGGAGTGAGCTGGTCTTCGGCGCCGTTACCGTCGCTCTCGGCGACGTCTGCGGTGTGATAGGTCCACGCCACTTGCAACTTGTCGACGTTGTGGCGGTTGATCTGATCCAGTGCAGCAAAGCGGCTGCCGCCCTCGGTATTGCCGTAGTGAGCCCAGTCTTTCTGGGCTTTTTGCGGATCTACCGGCGTGAGGCCCGGGCCGGTGCCCGTAGCTGCAACCGTCGGGTGCGCGACGAACATGTTGCCGGCGGCCAGGGCCAGACCGACCGCCAGTACCCCGGCAACGGCATAAGCACCGCGCCCCGGAGCGCCGCCGTTGGCACGTTTCAATAATGGATAGACCAGCGTGACGACCAGTCCCACTGCGCTGAACATGAACAGGCGCGAGAACACTGGCCAGAACACCAGGCCGGCATCGTTTACTGCCCAGATCGCTGTCCCCACCAGAAACGCTGCGAACAACCAGGCACCGGCCGGTTTGAAGCGAGCAATCAGCAGACCGGAGGCCGCCATCACCAGCCCACCCACCAGGAAGTACAAGGAACCTCCCAGACTGACCAATTTCACGCCGCCAACAGCGAGTGCCAGACCGAGGAGGGCAATGATCACGCCCAGCCCGACCAGAATGAATGTTGATACGCCCGAGAGGCGTTGACTCTGCTTCACGTTGAATGTCCCGTCGAAATGAGGCGGGCAGTATATAGATAGGTAACTATCTGGTTAAAACATAATTTCGAAGTGAAGCGCCATACGCAGAGCAATCAACCGCTCTAGGGAAGGGGGGACGTGCGTGCCCTCAGGACGCCAATCACCGTTCGTCGATTGCCGGACGGGTACCTGCTCCATAGCCTCCTTGTCCTATCCAGGCTTCCAAAGCCTTCGCACTCATAGGTTTGGCTATGAAGTAGCCTTGTGCATCCGAGCATCCCCACTGCATTAAAAGATCGAGGATTTCTCCGTTTTCTACACCTTCCGCAACCACCCGGTAGCCAAGTCCCTTCGCCAACCCTATGAGGGTTTTGACGAGTTTCTTATCATTTTGATTGCTGCCCAGCCCGCTGATCAGCGATTGATCAAGTTTGATGGTGTTGGCTGGAAGTTCCTTCAAGTACGCCCAGTTACTGTATCCGGAGCCAAAGTCGTCAACGGCCACTTCTACGCCAAATTGACGAACACGCTCCAGTTGCCGTATGACTTCTTCAGGGTTTGTCATCAGCATACTTTCGGTGAACTCAAGTTCAATGCTGGCAGGGGCCAAATCGTGCTGTTGAACTTCATGAATCATCGCGTCCACGAACTCTGCGCTTTCCAGATCGCTGACGGTTATATTCATCGCTATCCGCAGGCTCAAACCTTGTGCTTTCCAAACAACGGCTTGTTGCACAATCGCGTTGAGCACCCATATTCCTATGGAGGGTATTAGTGCGGTCTTCTCAGCCAAAGGTATGAATTCAGCAGGGCTGATGTTCCCGAGCGTCGGATGAGTCCAACGGAGCAATGCTTCGACTGAATCACAGTTTCCTGACGATAGATTTATTTTGGGCTGATACACGAGGCTGAACTGTTTGTCCGCGTTGACCGCTTCAGGTAACGAACTGAGTAACCTGAAGGCGCGTTGTTGCGCTGCATCAAATTGCGGCTCATAAAGAGACCATCCCAACTGGCGGTCACGGGCTTCATCTGCAGCGCTGACGACCAGACGCAGCCAGTCCTGCTGGGGATCTTCCGATTCTAGAACAGGCAGCACACCTATCCCCACCTGCATCAAAATGGGGATAGCGTGGCATTCAACCGGTTTTTTGAAGTTATGCAGGATGCTTTCGCAAATAGGCTCAGCCGTTTGATCACCCTTGAGAATGAAGCCAAAGCGCGTCGGGCTGATTTTATAAAGCAAGCAGTCTTGAGGTAACAGTTTCTGTAGTCGGGACTTGATAGCCAGGATCAGGTCTCCTGAAAAACTATAACCCAGTGCTTTCACTATATCGTTGAGGAACTTTGGCGAAATGACGTCAATCGCATAGATCTGGCAGGCGTCTTTGATCTTTATCGCTTGACGTATATCTTCCTCAAACCTCACTCGATTGAACAGGCCGGTGGGTTGATCCACGAAGTTGCGAGATCGCACACCACGTATGCGCATCATGACCAATTCAGCGAAGGCATTGAGCATCGTCACGTCACGATCACTCATGGGAGAGCGTGCAACGGTATCAATGATGCAAAGACTTCCCAGTGTAAAACCATCCTCCGTAATGAGTGGCGCACCCGCGTAATAACGAATATGCGGATGCCCCGTGACCAACGGATTGTTCTTGAAACGGGTATCAAGTGTTGCGTCCAACACCTCCAGCCGGGTGTTGTCCAGCGTAGAGTAGGCGCAAAAGGAAGCCTCTCTGGGTGTCTGAGTCTCTTCAAGCCCCACGCGTGCCTTGAACCACTGCTGGTGTTTATCGACGATTGAAATCAGTGCTATTGGTGCGTTGTAGTACGCAGAGGTCATCGCGACGATCTTGTCGAAGACATCGTCGTCTTCGCAGTCGGTTGGACACAGTTTTTCGACCTCTTTTAGCCGTTCAATTTCATTCGGCGGAATGGGAGCGCCTTCGCCCATGATATCCCTCGCAGTGGCTGAGTTCTTTCGACAAAGTATCAGGCATGGCCATCATTATGATGTTATTTCTCCAATTCACCAGCCCTCCCCAACAGGATAGAGTGTCCGCCAATGTCTGCTCATAAGACCCCTCGCTCGATTCGTGCCGTCGCGCCAAGCGGTTTCCGCGAACGGTCGGGCAAAAAAACCGTACATCAATCGTTATGTGAAGAATGAATCGTCCGCTGTTTGTTTCTCTGGACGGGCCCAAGGGGACCGGCAAAACCACGCTGTTGGAAGCCGTTACAAAAGCACTGAGGGCTGACAATAAAAAGGTGATCCGGCTCTGCGAGAAAAAAAGCGATCCCTACAGGGGTGAAACAATGGCTCTCGTTAACCAGTTCGTCCGGCATCCCTCCCGGGATCTGGAATTGAGGGTCTGTGAGCGCTTTGCCGATAGCCGTCACTGGATTTCCCGAAACGTGCTGGATAAACACCCCCCGGACAGCATCATCCTGATCGATCGCTGGTACCCGTCTGAGGCCGCGTTTCGGCGGATAGTCCCGTTTGCAGAGATTCTACAGTTGAACATTGATCGAGCCGTGCGAGTGCCAGACGTGCATGTCGGGGTTGTCACCGCCCCTGAGATTTCATGGGCGAGGGCTGCGACACGACGGCGTGGACTGAGCAGTACGGTGATCCATACGCTGGAAGAACAGATCGCTTGTACCAAGGCATTCGAGCAAGCGATTGCAGAAAACGGCTGGGTGCTATGCCGTAACGAAGGAACGATCGAAGACGCAACGATGCAGGTGGTTTCTGAGATTTACAGAGTTCTTTGATGATTTTTGGATATTCCAAAAGAAAACGGACGACGTTGCCGGGGCATCCGACAGCTCGATCTGGCGAATATGCTCGCTTAAGCAGGTGGCCGTTTTCATAGACCACTTCAAGTCGAGACGAGATCCTGCAATCCAACGTTCATCAAAGCTTCACGAAAATGCTGCAGTGTTCGGGAACCCTTATAAGGAGTTTCCTCGATGATACGTTTGATGAAGTCTGCTGCGCTTGCCGTTACCGCATCTCTTTTGGCGACCTCAATGTCCTTCGCAGCGGAAAGCGTCCGACTCACGGGCTCGGGAGCCAGCTTCCCGGCACCGATCTACCTCACCTGGTTCAAGGATTTCAGCAAAAAAACCGAAGGTGTCACTGTGGATTACCAATCCAAGGGCAGCGGGGCGGGTGTGCAGGACTTCCTGAATAAAACCGTTGATTTCGCCGCCAGTGACTCGGCGATGAAAGACGAAGACATCGCCAAGGTCGCCGAAGGTGCGCAGTTGCTGCCGATGACCGCGGGTGAAATCGTGTTGGCATTTAACCTGCCGGGCAACCCTAAAGAGCTCAAATTGCCACGCGACGTTTACTCCAACATTTTCCTGGGCAAAATCACCCAGTGGAACGACCCGCAGATCGTCGCAGCAAACCCGGGCGTGAAACTGCCTGATATGCCGATCACCGTTGTCGTGCGTGCAGACTCCAGCGGTACCACAGCGGTATTCACCAAGCACTTGTCGGCGATCAACCCGCAGTTTCACAAGGACTTGGGTGAAGGCAACACCGTCAACTGGCCGGCCAGTGACAAATTCATCAAATCGCCGAAGAACGATGGTGTGACGGCTACCGTGCGCCAGACTCCGGGCGCTATCGGCTACATCGAGTACGGTTTCGCCAAGCTGGCCAAGGTCAACTTTGCCCAACTGCAGAACAAGGCCGGCAATTACGTTGTACCTAACGCTCAAAGCGGTGCCGAGGCCCTGGCAGCGGTGAAAATGCCCGAAAGCCTGGTGGCCTGGCTGCCGGATCCGGACGGCGCCAAGTCGTACCCGATCACCTCCTACACCTGGATGATCTTCCGCAAGCACAACGAGAGCCCGGCCAAAGCCAAGGCCATGCGTGAAATGGTCGAATACAGCCTGACCGAAGGGCAGAAAATCGCCGACTCGATGGGCTACATCCCCTTGCCGCCATCGATCGTCGATCAGGTTCGCAAAGCCTCCGCCAATATTCAGTAACGCTCGCGAGGCCTCTCTCGGTATGCGCGGTGAGCCATGCCGGGGGAGTTCCCCCCTCTGATCCGGAACTCGCCAATGAACACACCTTTTGTCGTACCGGTTAACCCGGCTTCCGCCTGCCAGCCGCCCTCTGCAAAGGACTTCCTGGTTGATCGCATCTTCCGTGCGCTAGCGCGAATAGGGGTGGTTCTGATTCTGGCGTTGGTCTTTGCGCTCATATTTGAAGTGGGACGCAAGGCCATTCCTGGCATGGAAAAGCACGGTCTGGATGTGCTTTTGGGATCCGTCTGGGACGTTAACCAAGGTAAATACGGCATTCTGCCGGCCATTTGGGGCACGCTGTACAGCGCCCTGATCGCGTTGCTGATCGCAGGGTTTTTCGGCGTGAGCATGGCGATTTTCCTGACCCAGGATTTCCTGCCGGCGAAGCTGGCAGCCGTGTTTCGCACCATCGTCGAATTACTGGCAGCCATCCCCAGCGTCGTTTATGGCCTCTGGGGCATTTACGTGGTAATCCCGGCGATTCGTCCGCTCACGGCGTGGCTGAACAGCGAGCTGGGCTGGATACCTTTTTTTGGAACGTCCTTGAGCGGGCCTGGACTGCTTCCTGCGGCGCTGGTACTGGCCATCATGATTCTGCCGACCATAGCCGCCGTTTCGCAGGACGCCCTCACCGGTGTCCCGATGAAAACCAAGCAGGCCGCCTACGGCATGGGGACCACCCATTGGGAAGCGATTCTCAAGGTGATGGTGCCCTCCGCGGCCACTGGTATTTTCGGCTCGCTGGTTCTCGGCCTGGGCCGCGCACTGGGTGAGACCATGGCGCTGGCCATGCTGGTGGGCAACGCTAACAACATTTCGCTTTCTCTGTTTGCACCAGCCAATACGCTGGCGGCCTTGCTGGCGCTGAATTTCCCCGAAGCCGGGCCGAACGAGATCGAAGTGTTGATGTACGCCGCACTGGTGCTGATGTTCATCACGCTACTGGTGAACATTATCGGATCGATGATCATGGTCTACGCCCAGCGGGGTACCAAATAATGACTGATCTCACATCTCCTATCACCGCGATGCCGAGCCTGCAGCGCCGGTTCGAAGGCCGTGCCCTGCGCAGCCTGGTGCTGACGACACTGGTCTGGGCTGGCGCTCTACTGGCCAGCGTGCCGCTGATTTCCGTGCTCTACATGCTGATCACGCGGGGAGGGGCACGCCTGAGCCTGGAGGTTTTCACCGAACTGCCGCCAACCGGGTTCGAGACCGGCGGAGGCTTCGGCAACGCGATGGCAGGCACCTTCGTCATGGTCGGTATCGCCGCGGCAATCGCGGTTCCGGTCGGCATCATGGCGGCTATCTTTCTGGCTGAACTGGGGCCGGACAGCAAGCTGGCAAACGCCTCGCGCTTTGCCGCCAAGATGCTCACGGGCCTGCCATCGATTCTGGCCGGGGTGTTTGCCTACGCGCTGGTGGTGATGACCACCGGTACTTACTCGGCACCGGCGGGCGGCGTGGCGCTGGCGGTACTGATGTTGCCCATCGTCGTACTCACGGCTGAAGAGTCGATGAAGATGGTGCCCAAGATCATGAAGGATGCCGCCTACGGCATGGGCTGCACCCGCTCGCAGGTCATCTGGAAAATCGTATTGCCTACCGGTATGCCGGCGATCCTGACGGGCGTCATGCTGGCCGTGGCTCGTGCGGCGGGCGAAACCGCGCCGTTGTTGTTTACCGCGTTGTTCAGCAACTACTGGATCTTCCACGATGGCAGCCTGGCGGTCATGAACCCGACAGCATCGCTCGCCGTGCTGATTTACAACTTCTCCGGCATGCCATTCGACAATCAACTCGAACTCGCCTGGGCAGCTTCGCTGGTGCTGGTGATGATCGTGCTGGTCGTGAACATTCTGAGCCGCATTTTCGGCAAGCCCAAGTATTGAAAACGGGAGCATCTGAATTTTGAACGTATCAACTGCGCCAATAGCCGCTCCTTTTGTCACCCAGACGCCTGTGGTCATGGACTGCAAGCTCGACAAGATTTTCTACGGCAACTTCATGGCGGTACGTGACAGCCATGTCCCCATCGAAAAAAACAAAATCACCGGCTTCATCGGTCCGTCTGGTTGCGGCAAAAGCACGGTGCTGCGCAGCCTCAACCGGATGAACGATCTGGTCAAAGGCTTTAGGTTTGAAGGGCACGTGCATTTCCTTGGGCAAGACGTTTATGGCAAGGGCGTTGATCCGGTGGTCGTGCGGCGTTACATCGGGATGGTGTTTCAACAACCGAATCCGTTCTCGATGAGCATTTTCGACAACGTTGCGTTTGGCCTGCGCCTCAACCGCTACAAGGGCGACCTGGGTGACCGCGTCAAGCACGCCTTGCAGGGCGCGGCGTTGTGGGATGAAGTCAAGGACAAGCTCAAGGTCAGCGGCCTGTCACTCTCCGGAGGCCAGCAGCAACGGCTTTGCATCGCTCGCGCCATCGCGACCGAACCGGAAGTCCTGTTGCTGGACGAGCCCTGTTCAGCACTTGACCCGATCGCTACCCGACGGGTCGAGGAGCTGATGGTTGAGTTGAAGAAGGATTACACCATCGCTCTGGTCACCCACAATATGCAGCAGGCCATCCGTGTTGCTGATACGACGGCCTTTTTCTCGGTTGATATTTCCCAGGGCACGCGCACCGGCTATCTGGTTGAGATGGGCCCAACGGCGCAGATTTTCGATAACCCGCGCGAACAAATGACAGGGGATTACATCAGCGGCAAGTTCAGCTAAACAACCAACGTCCGGTTGTTTACCTTCTTATCCACCGTTTCTCAGGATTGCCAATGTCTGTAACGCGTCGTCTGGATTTGTCTGCCATTGAACGCGCCCTGCGAGAGGTGCAGGGTCGCTTCTGCGAGCTCAGCAGGCACTTTACCGAGCAGCGCGATCCCTTGACTGACGAAGTGCTGCACAATGTGCTTGAAGGTTATGCGTTGATTGACAGCTATGTCGCCAGCGGCGTCGACCTGTTCGACCTTCAGCAACTGAACCTGATGCTGGAGATCAATGCCACCGTGCTCTGTGGCACAGACCCGGTGCGTCGGCAGGAGTATGCTCAACATCTGGCCGCCACCGAGGAACACTTCTTCAACAACGTTGAGGGAGGAATAAAGGACCTGTTCAATTGGTACTGCGCGTATCGCAGCGAATCAGTCTGGAAGCGTGCGGCCGGTGTCTATGTGCGAATCCTCAGCAAGCCGCAGTTGTTTATTGAAGGCAATAACCGCACGGGGTCGCTCCTGGTGAGCTATTTGCTCATGCGCGCCGGTTTGCCTCCGTTCGTGCTGACGCTGGAAAACGCCGAGGGCTACTTCAACCCATCCTCGGTCATACGCAACTCTGCAAAGCATGGAGTCAAGGCGTTGTACGAATTGCCCAAGATCAAAAAAAAATATGCAGCCTTCCTGGAAAATCAGGCGCCTGAATCGATGAGTTTTTTTCTCAACGACAGGGCCTTGCACGTCTTCCAGGGGGGAAATTGATGAACTGGTATCCAATACCCGCCAAGTATCGAGCCTCCGGTAGCCGAGTATGGCAAGCGTTGCGGTGTGCTATCGCGATGCACGTATCCAGACGTCAGCGCATCCGGGTTTCGTTCGATATCGATGACACGCTGGCCTGCCAACTCCACCACTGCGCAGTCGAGCAGAGCTGGTTGCCGGCCTGTGTTCATCGTTGGCTGGGAGAACCGTTGCGCATCGGAACCCGCGCTCTGACCCGAGAGTTGCGTCGCCAAGGCTGCAGTATCTGGGTCTATACGTCGTCCGGCCGGACACCGTCCTACATCAGGCGTTGGTTGTTGCTATATGGCATCCGTGTCGACGGGGTGGTCAACAGTGTGTTGCATAACCGTGCGCTGATGAACAACGGGCTGTCAAAAGGCCCGTCGAAATTTCCGCCGGCCTTCGATATCGACTTGCATGTCGATGACTCCGAGGGCGTGCGCACGGAAGGGCATGATCATGGCTTTCGCGTGGTTGTCGTGCATCCGGAGGATGAGCGCTGGGCGCAGAGAGTTCTGGATGCCGTCGCCCAAGTCCAGGCGCAGCTCGCTTGGCAGCAGCTCAGGAGCAACACCGCAGCGCCACAACGCTCAGAAGCCGTACCCTCCTGATTTTTAATACATACAAAAACGCCGCTCAGTGAGCGGCGTTTTTGGAGCAGGCAATGAAGCTCAGCTATATGTTGTGAGCCTCAGTCGCTTCAGATCCAGGGACGGTCTCCGTTCTCGTCCTTGATGCGGGTCGGCAGGCCCATCACATCCAGCGCCTTGAGGAACGGCTCGGCCGGCAGTTCCTCGACGTTGGCCATTCGCTGCACATCCCACTCGCCACGGGCGACCAGCAACGCTGCGGCTACCGGTGGTACGCCAGCGGTATAGGAAATGCCCTGGCTATCGGTTTCGGCGTAGGCTTCCTCGTGGTCGGCCACGTTGTAGATAAAAACCTCGCGCGGTTGACCATCCTTGGTGCCCTTGACCAGATCGCCGATGCAGGTCTTGCCGGTGTAGCCGGGCGCCAGCGAGCTCGGATCAGGCAGCACGGCCTTCACCACTTTGAGCGGCACAACTTCCAGGCCTTCGGCGGTCATGACCGGTTGCTCGGAGAGCAGGCCGAGGTTTTTCAGTACCGTAAACACATTGATGTAGTGTTCGCCGAAGCTCATCCAGAAACGCACATTGGGCACGTCGAGATTCTTGGACAACGAGTGCACTTCATCGTGGCCGGTCAGATACAGATTCTGCGAGCCGACTACCGGCAGGTCGTCGGTACGCTTGACTTCGAACATGGTGTTGCTGGTCCACTGGCTGTTCTGCCAGCTCCACACCTGTCCGGTGAACTCACGGAAGTTGATCTCCGGGTCGAAATTGGTGGCGAAATATTTGCCATGGGAGCCAGCGTTGACGTCGAGAATGTCGATCGAATCAATGCTGTCGAAATACTGTTGTTGCGCCAGCGCTGCATAAGCGTTGACGACACCTGGGTCGAAGCCCACGCCGAGGATGGCTGTGATGTTCTTCTGTTTGCACTCATCCAGGTGGTTCCACTCGTAGTTGCCGTACCACGGCGGGGTCTCGCAGACCTTGCCCGGCTCTTCGTGAATGGCGGTGTCCAGGTAGGCCACTCCGGTATCGATGCAGGCACGCAGCACCGACATGTTAAGGAACGCGGAACCGACGTTGATCACGATCTGTGATTCGGTTTTCAGGATCAGCGCCTTGGTTGCTTCAACATCCAGTGCATTGAGCGAAAAGGCGCAGATGTCGGCGGGTACCTTGAGGCTACCCTTGGCCTTGACGCTGTCGATGATGGCCTGGCACTTGGAGATGTTGCGCGACGCGATAGCAATACGACCGAGTTCGTCGTTGTGCTGCGCGCACTTGTGGGCCACCACCTTAGCGACACCTCCTGCACCAATGATAAGAACGTTCTTTTTCAATTGCTTTCTCTCTCCTGTATCTGTCCGTTTACGAAAGGCTGGACAGGTAGTCTTCATAACCAAATTCGCGAACCACTTCGACTGTACCGTCGAGTTGTTTCACAACGATGGATGGCATTTTCAGGCCGTTGAACCAGTTTTTCTTGACCATGGTGTAGCCCGCGGTATCGACGAATGAAAGCCGGTCACCGATGGCCAGCGGACGATCAAATTGATACTCACCGAAGATGTCCCCGGCCAGGCACGACTTACCGCACACCATGTAGGTGTGATCACCCTCGCTCGGCGCCAGTTTAGCGTTGAGGCGATAAATCAGCAGGTCAAGCAAATGGGCTTCGATGGAGCTGTCCACTATCGCCAGATGCTTGCCGTTGTAGAGGGTGTCGAGCACCGTGACTTCCAGCGAGGCGCTGTTGGTGATCGCCGCTTCGCCAGGTTCCAGGTAGACCTGAACGCCGTACTTTTGCGAAAACGCCTTGAGCCGTGCGCAAAACGCATCCAGCGCATAGCCTTCGCCGGTGAAGTGAATACCACCGCCCAAGCTGACCCAACTGACCTTGTGCAGCAGCTCACCGAAGCGTTCTTCGATGGTGCAGAGCATTTGGTCGAACAGGCTGAAGTCGCCGTTCTCACAGTTGTTGTGGAACATGAAGCCGGAGATCTGGTCGATGACGCCTTCGATCTTAACCGGGTCCCACTCGCCCAGACGACTGAACGGACGCGCCGGGTCGGCCAGCAGATAATCAGAGCTGCTGACCTGCGGGTTGACGCGCAGGCCACGGGTTTTGCCTTCAGAGCGCTCGGCAAAGCGTTGCAACTGGCCGATGGAGTTGAAGATGATCTTGTCGCAATTGTCGAGCATCTCCTCGATCTCGTCGTCGGCCCAGGCCACGCTGTAGGCATGGGTTTCGCCTTCGAACTTCTGGCGACCTAGCTTGAGTTCGTAAAGCGACGACGATGTGGTGCCGTCCATGTATTGCTGCATCAAATCGAACACCGACCATGTAGCGAAGCACTTGAGCGCCAGCAGGGCCTTTGCCCCGGACTGTTCGCGCACATAGGCGATCTTCTGCATGTTCGTCAGCAGTTTCTGTTTGTCGATGAGGTAGTACGGCGTTTTGATCATTTCGAGGCCTCCGGCACGGCCAGCCAAAAAAAGGATGCGCATTGTGCCCGGACTGACGGCATATCGAAAGAGCAGAAGCTAGCGAGTCGGATGGGGCAGGGCGCGCAGTGAGGCCTGGGTGCTAGTGTTTGGGCGACTCATTAGCTGAGCCGAAGATGGAAGATCAGGTCGTCAAACCATGTGTCGTGTGTAACGCCAGCATCCAATGCTTCTTGCACGATCGATTAGGGACAGACTTTTTTACGCGGAGCGTCGGCAAAGAGCAACGCAGTCTGACCGAAAGAAAGCCCGGATATGTTCGGTCAGTGCGAGCGCTTGTGAACTGTCATCGTTTAAAAAACGATGACAGTTCACAAGTTATATACCCCTTGAGTTACCAGTCGACCGAGTAGCTGACGCTCAGCGTACGCCCTTCGGCATTGGCAAAAGGCGCACGGGCGTTGGCCTGGGCGAAGAGGTTTTGGTAGGTGCGGTTGGTGAGGTTGTAGACCCCGCCTTCAAGTCGGCCGACCGGCAGCTCCACCGAACCGAGCATGTCCACCAGGGTATAGCCCTGGATTTCGCGGCCGTTGTTGTCTTTGGCAGCCTCATCGTAGCTGGACAGATGCATACCCTGCAGACGCAGGCTGTAGTCGTCCTCGGTGAAACCGACGAACAACGTAGTTTTGGCCGGTGAAATGCGGGTGGCCGGCAGGTCGATCCATTTGCCGTTCTGTTGGGTTTCACCTTTGGCCCATGCGTAAGTGCCGCCCACCGACCAGTGCTCGGTCGGGCGATACGTCAGGCTGTTCTCGATGCCGCGCACGCGTTCCTTCTGGTTGATCAGGCGTAACACACGATCGTTGGCGTCAAAGAACTGGGTGACGTCCGAGGTGTTCTCATACAGGGTGACGTCGGCTTGCCATTTGTCCCAATTGCCGCGCCAGCCCAACTCGTAGCTGTCGACCTTGATCGCTTGGGCGTTGAGGGTCTGAATATCGAAGCGACTGTTGACGTCCCGCAGGAAGCGTTGGATGTCGGGCAGCGAGAAGCCCTGACTGTAATTGGCGAAGATGTCCTGGTTTGCGCTCAGGTGATAGACCGCACCCAGGTTGTAGAGGGTCGCATCATATTTGAGAGTGTCGCCGGGCAAGGTCGCGCGTTTGCCGGTCTGGACGATTTCACCGTAGGCGATGCTGTCGGAGACTTCGCTTTCGATCCACTCGCGCCGTATGCCACCGCGCAGGGTCCAGTCGCCGATGTCCCAGGACATTTGCCCGAACAGCGCTTTGGTGGTGGTTTCGGTGTCCGGGCCCAGTTCATAGGTGGTGCCGGTCTTGGTGTAGTTCAGACCGTTGACCCGGTACTGGTCGCCGCGCTGACGAGAGCGTTCGTGGTCGTAGTCGGCGCCCCATACCAGATTGCCGGTAGCATCGCCGATCGACGGCAGCGGGGTGTCGATGGCCGCACGCAGGCCATATACGTCTTGCACGCTGTTGTTGTCCGAAACGCCGGCCTTGCCCCGTGACAGGTCGGGGAAGAACAGTGCATCGGCACGACGCCAGTAGCTTTCGACTTGCAGACCCTGGCCGTAGAAATCCTTGTCGGCGTAGTTGAGATTGACTGCCTGGTTATGGGTGTAGGGCTGGTCGTCGAGTTTCAAACCCTGGACCGCGACGGCCTCACCATTGCGCGAGGCTTTGGTGTACCCGGTGTCCTGCTGGTCCTTGTAGTCTTGTAGCGACAGGTTGAGCTTCTTGTCGGCATCCAGTTCATACCCGAATCGACCTTGCAGGTCATAGGTTTCGGTGTCCATGTTGCTGCCTTGGGACGTGTCCTGAGGAATGCGGTTGCCGTTGCCGTCGAACTGGTCGTTGCGTTGCGTCATGTCTGCCGAAACATACCAGTCAAGTGCGTCCTGACGGCCTGTCGCACTCTGGAACGCCTCGTAGACGAAGCCTTTACGGTTGAGGTTGTTACCGCTGCTCATTCCCAGTTTGCTGCTGAACGCGACGTCCTGGCCCTGGTTGCGCTTGGTGATGATGTTGATGATGCCGCCCGAAGCGCCGGCACCGTAGATGCTGCTTGCGCCGGACACCACTTCGATGCGCTCGATGCTGGCGGGCGAGATGCTGTTCAACTGGCGGAAGTTGTCTCGGGTAGCGTTTTGCGACACTCCGTCCACCAATACCAGAATGTTGCGCCCGCGCAGGGTCTGGCCGAAGTTGCTCATACCGCCAGTGGGCGGTGCTATCCCCGGCACCAGTTGGCCAAGGATGTCGGACACTCGACGACCGGCGCCGCTTTGTTCACGGATCTGTTGCTCGTCGATAACTTGTACCGAGCCGGGAATCGAGGCAATGCTCGCTTCGCTGCGGGTGGCCGAAACGACGGTAGCTTGCATGTTCAGGGTACCTGGCTTCTCGGATTCCACAGCCCAGGTCTGGGCACTGAAGGAGCTGAGCAGCGCAATCAACAGGGATAGCTTGGTTCGGGTCATGATGTAGTCTTTTTTTAGTTGTGATGAGTGTTGGTAGAGAAAGCGGTGGGCTGCATCGCAGTTGAAGCTCGTACCGCGCGGATACCCAAAGCAGCCAAGGCGTAGGTCAGGGCCACCAGCCAGAAGCTATGGTCCAGCCCGACCAGCCCCATGCCGATGCCGCCCAGGACGGCACCCAGCAGAGCGCCGGCTTTCGCCGCGCTGTTGCCCAGGCCGAGGGCAAAACCCTGCCTGGTGGGGCAAACGGTATTGGCGATCAGGGCATAGGCCACTGGCAGCAAGGCACCTTGCCAAAGGCCCCACAGCAGTCGGGTGGCGAGAAAGCCGATCCATTCGTTAGCCAGTGCGGTCGCGGCGAGGGTCAATGCACACAACCAAGCGACGCCTTCGATGACGCGCAGGGTATAGGCCGGTTGCCAGCGATCGAACAGCCGCCCCCACAGCGGCGCGGAAATGGCCAGGGTTGCGGCGCTGGCGGCGTAGGTAGCGCCAATCAGCCAGCCGGGCGCTTGCAGTACATTGGCGACGTACAGCGCATAGAAGGGTTGAGGCATCATCTTGGCGGCCTGGATCAGCACGATCACCAGCAAAATTCCGCCCATCCAGCCTTTCGGCAAGGCCGCGCGGGCAGACGTTTTTTTCTGTGCTGGCCGCGCCGTATCGGCCGGCAGAAAGAGACTACCCAACGCACACAGCAGGCAAATCAGCGTGGCGCCATAGCAGAGCAGGGCAAACCCTGAGACGTCCATCAACCAACCGCCCAGCACCGGCCCCACCAACGAGCCGACCGCGGTTGCCGATTGCAATCGCGCCAGGGTTCGTCCGCGATCCGAGCTGTCGCAACAGGCGAGGGCGTACGCCTGAGCGGCGGCTAGAAAGCCGGCCAGTGCGCCTTGCATCACCCGGATCGCGACCAACAACCAGGGATCGAGCGTAATGGCCGCCAGCCCCTGGCACAGCGCCAATGCCAGCAATGCCCGAACGATCATCGGCTTGTGCCCGGTGCGGTCACCCAGACGGCCCCACAACGGCGTCAAGAGCATGGCCGCAAGCATTGGGCCGGCATAGACCATGGCGGATAGCAGTGCAGTGTAACGGGCCTGTTCGGGCCCGAGCAGATGCTGAATTTGCAAGGGCCAGAACGGGCCGCTCATCTCCATGGCACCCATGGAAATCAACTGGATCAGCACCAACAGCCTTAAAGCGCTGCCGTTAGCCGCCATGGGCGCTGACTTTCAGTGGATTGCTGAGACGGCCGACAATGTCGGCGTGGCTGTCGAGCAAGCGCATGCGCATAAATGACTTGGCCGGCCAGTCCTGCACAAGCAGGGCTTGACGTTCGGTTTCCCAGCGTTGCGGTTCGACGCGCTCGCGCAATGCGTCAAAGCAATCACTGACCTGCGCCGCCAATTCATCCCACAGGAGGTTTTCCGGCACGCTCCAATGACGGGCGCAGAGCAGGGCCAGTTCACCCAAATGGCACATGAATGTGGTGTGCAGGAGTTTGTCCCGGACAAAACCTGATTCGTCGTAGAGCGTCATCTTTGGGTCGTGCAGCTCAATATCGAGGCCATGGGCATGCAGGGTCTTGCGATCAATTCGAATGTCACCGAAGTCGCGCAGCAGCAGGCGACTCAATTGCCCGTCGGCGCCCATCACCATAAAGCTGTTTTGCTGGTGGGCTTCGAAGGCCACGCCATACATCAGATAGATGCCGAGCAGACTCGGTACGGCGATCGACAGGTAGTTGCGAAAGAATGCCTGCATGGCTTCGCTGTCATCACGCCCTTGGGCCAGGCGCACCCACTGACGAAGTAATGGCTGCTGATGCTCATCCATCGCGAACAGGCTGCCGACCGGAACAGCCATTTCACCGGTTTGCAACAGGCTCAGCGGGTTGTCCCGGTAAAGCACGGCGGCATGCCGTGAGCGTTCATCATCGGCCGGTTGCGGCGCGTAATGCACGCCGATACGTTCCGGCACGATGTTCAGCAAGCGCTGGATCTGCGGCTCCTGGTCGAGAATTTTCAGCAACAAATGACTGATACGCGGTCCCATCCGCGCCGAGCGCGGCGAGACGGTGCGCTGCACGCTGGTCAGACGCAACGCCACCGGGAGTTTGACCATCGGCGCGGTGCAGCTGGCACCCGGTACAACAGTGCGAAACGACATGGTGGGATGTGCGGTGAACGCGACGATATCGGTCAGGATCAGCAGGTTGTCGGCGATCTCATTGGCAAATGAGCGTGGTAACTCTTCATGGGCTTGCCAAGGGTGCGCGGGGAGTGGGAGGTAATCCGCTGCATCCAGTCCTCTGCTTTGCAAATGAGCGTGCAGGTGTTCGGCGGCCAGTGGGAAATTGCCTTGCCACCAGTCCCAATAATCCGGCGTACCTGTCAGTGATTCGACGTGGGCGTATTGACGGTGCAAAGCGCACAGCACAATCGGAAACTTCGCCTCGAATTCCGGCGAGAAGGCGATCACCTGAGAGGCACTGAGGCCGAGTTTGGTCTTGTAGTTCGGGTGCCAGGGATGGCCCAGCGTGCCCCATTGCTCCAACAGCGAGGTCGGGTTCTCCAACGCGCTGCTGTCTTTGAGCCAGGCCAACAAGTTGTCGTCGTAGTCCGGGGCGATCCGGCTCTTGAGCTGGAGAGTCCAGTCGTGATGGAAGGCCAGGCACAGCGTGTCATTGCTGAAGCTGTCATCGAGCTCCAAGGCCAGACGCTCCAGTACTTCCTGTGAAGCAGCAGGGTTGAGTTGGGTGCTGAGCTGGGCCAGCAATTCAGAGGGCAGCAGGATTTTTTGCGGCAGGCTTGCGGGGCTGTGCAGCGTAATGCTGCCACGCACGTCCCAACTGTTCATTCGCCCGGCAGACAAGTGTTCGAAACAAAGACGGGCACCATTCTCAAGCGGTAACCAACAGTGGTTGTGTTCGTCGTATTCACAGTCGTCGGGCTTGATCAGATCTTCGCGAAACAGCGCCTGGATCAGACGTTGGAAGCTACGCTGCGACGCGGGCTCCAGTGCATTGGTCAAATGATCGAGCGTGATGCGATGGGCTCTAAAGGCGGGGGTATCGAGCGCCTCACTCCAGCGCGAGAGCAATAGCTGTTGTTTTTCCGGATTACTGTGCGTCAAGCCCGACTCCTTATGGACATGATTCAGATACAAAGCGTGCGGATAATACGCTTCAAAAACACAAACGCCAATGATAACTGTTGTTATTAGCACTCCTGAATGCGCCGTTATTGCTTAGCGCGTAATGCTTATTGGCTGCGTGCTGAATTATCTCGGGCTGCCGGGTACAACGTCCGTCGCCATAGGCTGCCGCTGTAGTCGATCTGCGTAAGCAAGAAACCGTGCCGTTGGTAGCGTCGCTTCAAGAAGAGAATCAGCAACTGCGGCAGGTTGAAAAGGCGCCTCGGACCTGCGAGGTTTTGAGCATCAAGAATTCAAGCTTTCGAGGCGCCAGCGGCGAAAACGCAGTTTCTTGACAGAGCAACGTAATGGAAGGTGTAAGGATGAGAGGGTAAGGGGTTGATATCTTGAGAAACGGGGGTTTGTGCAAAACCGACCGGGGATAAGCGTCGGTGATCTTCTGAATTGAGAATTCACCAACGTTAGAACGGGGGTTATAGGTTATTTAGGTTCACTAGATATGAGAAGCTTTTGCATTAGTTTTGAGAGTTAGCTCCAAACGAGTCTTCAGAATCGAGGCGTAGCGCTGGCAATAGGTCGGATAGCTGATGCGCTACCGCGCCTCAGGATCATCCAAGCGTGTATAAATCGGCAGAGCAGTGCTGGCTTTTTGCTAGTGAGCGGTGCGGCTGTGCGCTAGAGTGGCGGTGCCGTTGTCACCTTCAAAAGGATGTGTTTGATTCATGCGCGCCGCTTCGTCCATCGCCAAAGACAATTTCAAACTCGTTGAATCGACCCTCAAGGATGCCACTGAAGAGATGGCATTAGCCGTGCGACAAGCACAGGACAGACGTGATCGATTGCCGCTGGTGCGATCCACGACTGAGGTCACCGCACTCGACAATTACCTGCGGCCAGCCACGCAAGCGATGCAGCGGGCCGAACAACACCTTCTGGCCATCGAGGCTGAAAGCCGTTGGGGCAAGCCCATCGCGAAGTTTCAGGCTAAGAGGGTGGTTGCTGCGGCTGCGCAGTTTCTGGCCGAGCAGCAAGGCATCGCCGCGAGTGTCAGCGAAACGGCGCTTCGCGCGCGACAGGTCGCTATGCACAATGACCACGTTGCCGAAGTGGCGCGGCAGCGCCAGCAACTCGGTCAGACGATTGATCAGGGTACACAGTGGCTGACGTCGAGCAGAAATCTACAAGCACAGTTGAGCCTGTTGAAACAGACGCTGTGGCGCCATGGCTGGGTTAGCGCTAACACCGCGGCGGTGCTTGAGCAAATGCATCATCAACTGGTGCAACACGACGTCTTTACGGCGTTCGAGGAAGGCAAAAAGCTGATTTTTCAGGTGATGCCTGCCCCGCAGACACTCGCAGAATGGGGGGGAGAAGCCCAAAGCTTTCTGAAGCAAGCGCGCAGCGAAGGCGCGGTAGGGTTCACGGCATTGGCCTCTTTCGGCGCCATCGTGAGCGATGCCACAGCGCTGGTACTGGCAGGTTGCACCTCGTCTGTTCGAAAAGCCGTGCTGCAAGACCAGGAACCGGTGGATCGCTGGTACCACCTAGCGGACCAATTAACCCGCCCTGAACAGGTCGTGCACTGGCTGCAATGGGCGGTGTACTGGGCCTGTTTTCAAACCGCTCAACGGTTTGCCAAGGACATGTCACTGGCCGAGGCGCACGAGGAGCATTCTACAGGCGCCTTTCTGCACAGCTTCCGCTCGGAAGTTGAGCGATGGGCGGGTCCGAAGATCGACGCCATGGGTTTTCCGCAGGTGACGTCTTTCATGGGAACGCTGGCGTTGGGTGGAACTGCGGCCGAAGCCCGCCTGGGGGCGGATTTCGGCATTATCGTGGAAATTAATGTCGGCGGGCTGGTAGTGCGTAAGGTCGCCTTGGTACAGGGCAAGGTCAGCAAAAACGGTATAGCGGACATTGGCAGCCCACCCAGCGGCCCGCTAAAGCTCACCCAGTTACAAAAACTGAATGACCCTCAGCGAGACTTTTATGTGTTTTACCACCGTGGATTGCGCCAAGCGAGTGTCCCCTGGCCGACGCTGAACCGTGTGAGCACATTGGTCTCGCCGGCCACTGATTTGAAAGCTGGGTCCATCAAGGTTCCGACCCGCGAACGCGGTTGGGACTGGCCCGCTTTCATTGCTTTTGGTTTGTGCAGCGATACCAGTGGTGTAGGGCGCCTGCTCAAAGACGATGAAGACGCTCTGGATGTTCTGAGCGGTGGCCATCGCCAGCTTCTCCCCAGTCGACTGATCGTGGTGGCAGCGGGGGGCGGGGACTACAGCCTGGATCTTCAGCAGCGAGTACATCAGCATTACGCCGATCTTGGTACCAACTATCAACGCGCCATGGAGATGGATGACGGGCCTGAAATGAGAGGGCCAAGCTGACAGTTTGGGCTCACACGGAGCATACCCGACTGATTTCAGACTCATTAAACCGCCGGACTTGGGCGATCAGGGGCGAACCTGAACATCTCAACCGGCAGACGCCACCGCGGGAACAGGGAGAGCGCCTTGGGCGTGAAGATCAGCTTCGACAAAGAATTGGCCGTTACCAGCATCCCGCTGGCCGGTTGGGCTCCGCCGCTGGTCGAGCACCTGGCACGTTACTTTGATGTGCGCGAGGGCATACTTCGGCTGGATTATGCTCACTTGTCTGCCGAGAACACCCGCGTTGAGTGGGATTGGCTGGTAACGTCGACCACCGAACGCGAGAACTTTACGGTCAAGTTCGATCACGCTGCACGGCAGGGTGCCATAACACTGACCCTTGCCATCCTCGGGCACGGCTCCACCGGGATCCAAGGTTCATCGTCCATCTTGGACAAGGATGCCTACGGGGGGGCAGGAGCGGCCTTCAGGATGGACGCGCTTGAAGTCGAATCTCGGGCCTTGCGCGAAATTATCACGGCGGCGATCGCGCCCCGTGAGATATGGGTGCGTTGGCTGCTTGATGCTCAATCCTCTGATCGGTCTCGGTTTTTGGACGATCGGGAGATCATGGCGGCCCTGGTGGCCAGTGTATCGGCGGATGATTGCTTCGGTGGCCTTCAACTGGTCGCCCCCGGTCAGGGTGAAAATGGCTGGGCTTTCGAGCAACTGGTCGAACAGCATTGGCAGTATATACGCGCCTGTCTGGAGGCCAGTGTCGATTCAGGCTCCAATGTGCCTGATGTCGTCTTCTTGCTGTATGCGCATTCACCGAAGGTGCAGGCGTCACGATGGGCCTGCGAGCTGGTTCTTAATCGAGTCGATCCAAGAGCGTTTCCTCGACTGGTCCAGCATTGCCACACGATCGTGGCGGACGACGTGCGCAGTCTGTTCCTGCGCTGGCATTTCCATCCCCATACAAAAAAGAAAAACGACGTCAGGGAATGCGTCGGCCAAGCCTACTCGACGCTGGCTAGGTTAATGACGGACGCCATGCCTTCGGACCTTGCGCTTGCCGCAGTTTGGCACGAGGTCGGAGACCCGCCGCGCGCCGGACAGCAAAGCGTTGCCGCAAGCCTCAAAGAGTTGCCATCCGGGGGGTGGGACCGCGAGGCGTTGTGGAGCCAACTGGGACCTGCCGCTCGCGAGGCCTGGCGACAGGATCTTTTCGACCAAGTGACGGGGGAGCCGGAGCTGGCTAAAGGTTTGCTCCATTTTGCCTGCCTTTGGCTCGAGCAGACGGCGTTCGGAGAAATCGAGCCGGTGCTTCTGCGATTGATGGATGACGAGGAACACCTGGCTTTTGCGGACTGGCTCGCCAGCGCCGATCCGAGGCAGTTGCAATTGAGGGCGAAGGGGCTGATACGGTCCAAGCAGGGGGCACTGGATCTGGACGGTCCAGTGGATCAAAGCGAGGACGCCACTGCGCTGCCCAGTGTCGGCGCCCGAACCTGGTTAGGCGACCCGTCCGTGGAGCGCGTCATCCATAGGGCGCTCAGCCAGATCGAGGAAAAGTTTTGCCGCGAGTATTCGGCGAGTTGGGGAGAGGACGAGGAAGCTCATACTGCGCGCCTCCTGACCCTGACCCAGGAGGCCGCTAGCAACGCCAGCCGCCAGTTGCGCCAGCTCTCGTCCACGACGCGGGCGACGTACCCGACCCTGTCGGTGACGGTGCGTCAGCCCAGCAAGCGGGAAGAAGGGGCTAGCACGGCTGCCGGTGTCCCTCTGGCGGCGGACGTGCTGTTCCTGACCCGTATTGTCGACGAGGACAAAACGGTGATCCAGCGGGCCACTCTTGTGCAAGTGAAAAAGCGCAGCGGCACTGGGTCGGGGAAGGCTTTCAGTTCGACGATAGGCATCGACCTGCGGCAATGCGAGGACATGCTCACTCAGTCAGAGCACGCCTATTACCTCTTTGCGACACCGGCTTCGCTGCGCCCAACGCTCTGGGTTGCCCCGGCCCGGCTGGTCAGAAACTTGACCCAACTGCACACGAGCAAAGCCTCGATCGTGGCGATGCAGGTGCGAGACGCTAGCTGCTCCTATGCGGATTTCTTCCTGCACGAACTGGTCGGTCTGTGGGCAGGCGACGAACTGGAGGGCATCGTCGCCGTCGCCAATGGTGATCCCCGACTTGGAAGAACGCCTCGCCACATCGTCGACATCGAGGTTCGCCGCCAACCGAATGGATAGGCCCGGCAGTGAGCCGTAGTGCCATTACATTCCGCCCCGACTCCCATAGGCCGAAAAGAACGCGGGTTGGTGATGGAAATATCCATTTGTCACAATATTCATTTTGGAGCCACCGTCGCTAAGCACTGTGTACTGAGCTCTTGATGAAGGAAATAACATACCAAACTGAGCTCACGCGAGCGAGTGTCCGTGCTCGGTTGCACTGCAATCAGACGCCCGCTGCTTGTTGAATATCTTGTGATTGGCGCTGCTGGCGGTGAGTCGGCCTTAAGGATGCTCGAACTGTCGATGAAGAGTCGCCCCAATTAAGCCTTCTCCGGGCATTAAAAAATGCTAAAGCACTTTTCCGTTCTGGGCTCCGTGGACGACTGCTTTCGGCCAATAGCTGCCATTCCGGACAGGCGGCAATCGACCCAAAGCGGACAGTCGCGACTTGCAGTAGTTAACCAAAAGCGGAATTTGCGAATACTTTAAATAAATCTGTGCCCTTATCGCTGTTTCGACATCGACGCTCGAACGGTTAGCAAACTGCCTAGGGCGCACCTGCTCGTCGTGTTTACGCAGCGCCTCGGTATCGAGCTTAGCCGTCCGGGCATTGACACGTTGATTTGCCTCCATCTGCTCAGCTACGTGATATAGCCACCGACGGCATTCCTGCCCCGACGAGCATCGCCCTCTCCAGGTAACGATATTCCCAGCCTTGCAATGAACTCTCGAAGGCCTGTCACTAGATCTGGCTTCATCCCATCACCTTCTCCATGGCAAAAGTGAATTCGCGTCCTTCACGCATTATTCGTTTTTTTGAGAGTTCTACTAGACAACCATCATTCACCCATCTAGCTTCTAGGTAGTGGCTTTTTGCCAAAAAAACAAAATTTGCTACAAAGTCATTTTATCAATCGAATTAAGTGCCTCAATTTCAGATGATAGAGGCATTTCACCAAGCTGGATTTTTTTGTATTTGAGGAGCGAAGATTGAAGAAAATTGACCTCCATATGCATACCATCTCCACAATCAGCGACTCATACTTCGAATTCTCACTAGAGAAACTTAAAGAATATGTTGAGATAGCAGAGTTAGATGCTATCGCCATAACGAATCATGATATTTTTGATCTTGCTCAGTTTAATGAAATTTGTGAAGCACTAAACTGCGCTGTCTTTCCCGGCATTGAGATAAACTTAGACGCCGGGCACCTCCTTCTAATTTCAGAAAACCATGACCTTGAAGGCTTTCAACTTAAGGCGAATGAAGTAGCCAAGAACGTGGTAGCAATCGGCGACTCAATCAATGTCGATGATTTGATACGAATTTTTGGTGACCTTAACAATTATTTGCTGATCCCCCATTATGAAAAGAAGCCAAGTCTTCACGCAGAAACTATTAAAAGACTTAAGGATGTAATCTCTGCAGGTGAAGTCGACAGTCCTAAAAAATTTGTTCGCATGTCAAAAGATGAAACCGAATTTACACCAGTAATCTTCAGCGACATGCGATTTTACGTGGGGATGACTAAATTCCCAACAAGGCAGACTTACATCGATTGCGGGGATATATCATTAAAATCGTTGAAGTTTGCCTTGCGCGACAGGAGCAAGGTTTCTCTTTCAAAGCTTGATGGTAATTCAATTTTCCAAGTATTTGAGGATGGGCAATGTCTTTCAACTGGCCTAAATGTAATTCTTGGCGCTAGATCTTCGGGAAAAACCGAAACCTTAACCCAGATAAACAATAGCTGCGAAAACGTAAAATACATCCCTCAATTCTCTCTTGTACAAAGAGACGATGCCAACTATGAAAAAGAATTCAATGCAGATGTAACGCGCAAGAAAAGTATTTTTTCAGACAAGCACCTAGCTCCCTTCAAAACGGTATTAGACGATGTATTGAGTATCGATACTGAAACCAACAAACGAAGAGTCGCAGATTACTTAGACACTCTAATGAAATCGGCCGAAGAGGCACAGAAATTTGATTCATTTTCCAAAGCCTCGTTATTCAATGAAACCTTGTTCGATTTAGGTGAACACACATCGCTCAACGAACTTGTCGGCTCAGTAAGGCAGCTGATAGAAAATATTGAATTTAGAGATGTCATAGACAGGTATATCGATACAAACGCCCTAAAGGCACTGGCCTGCGAATTAATAGTCATCTTGTGGTCCAGAGCCTACGAGAGAAAAAAGAAAAGCTTGGTGAATGACATTATTCGCGAGATTAAAAGCAAACTCCAACTAAAGACCTCAGCAACTCAAATCAAAGATGTTGACCTTTATCGAGTCATGTTCGAACACAAGAAACTTCTGAAGTTTAGCGAAATCGCCAAGCTGCTTCAGGAAGAGAAAACAATATATCAAGAAAGCTTTCAAGGGTTTAAGATCGTCTGTAAACAACGTGCGTTTCAAGGTCCAGGTGAAATCAAAAATGTTAGCGGCCAAAAGGTTGCTTTTAGTGATGCATTCAGAGATTACGTACATCCGGCAAAATACCTCTCCAGCTTGAAAGCAAACGAAGCATTCACTCCTTCAGAGTTTTATAAATATTTTGCATGCATTGAGTATGAAATTTTGAATAAAGATGGCTTTAAGGTTTCTGGCGGAGAGCGTTCTGAATTTAGACTATTGCAAGAAATAAAGGATGCTCAAAACTTTGACTATTTACTTATCGACGAGCCAGAGTCTTCATTTGACAATCTCTTCCTAAAGAGTGAAGTCAATCAGATGCTCAAGGAAATATCAAAAAGCATGCCGGTAGTTATTGTAACTCACAATAGTGTCGTAGGTGCATCCATCAAAGCCGACTACATAATCTATACTGCCAAAGAACTTGAAGAGGAAAAGATAATATATAGAAGATATTCTGGGCATCCTTCGAGCAGAGAATTAATTTCAACCGACGGTAAAAAAATTAATAACTTTAAAGTCACCATGGACTCTCTGGAAGCAGGCGAATCCGCTTACATGGAAAGAAAGGCAGGATATGAAAATATTAAAAATTGAAAAAAGCCAAGGATACTATCTAGACGCCGAAGGAAGTTACGAAACCATTGATAAAATTGATAAGTCTGTCTTATTGTCACTCGTCAACCTAGCTCTTTCCGACGATTTTGAAATTGATGAGTACAACGAAGAAAATCTAAAAAACCAAGCTCACCAAATAATTTACAAAAGCATCAGCAGCAAACTAATAGATTTGCATCGAAGGCGAAATCAATTTCGCGACGAGTCCGAGCGACTATATCTAGAAGAGTACGAAAAATACAAGGCTTGACCGTGCCAGATTTGTCTCATTGCAAAGTTATTTTTTAAAAAGCGCGGCGCTATGCGCCGCGACTCCAATAGAGGCATTGCAGTAAAATTACAGATTTGTATCTTCTGGCCATAAAGAACAAGCTCCATGTTTAGGACTTATTTTGGTTCTTCGCCTATATCTTGGCCCACCCGCTGCCTCGCCAACTCATGCAATACCTCACCAAGGGGTTTCTGAATCGCACCGAAGATAGCCCTCTTGCGCCTCTTCGGAATGAAGACGACGTGACACTTACTGTCCCACTTCGTGTAAGCAAGGCTCCATTTCGTTTAACCGATCTCTTAGTAGTGACAGAAGGTTTCCGATGACCGCATCACACGATCAAATCTCAAGAAGTACCCCGGCTTAGCCGGGGGATTCTATGAGTTTGCAGTTCGCTTCTGGCCGATTGCTGCTGCAACTGACCATCAGCAAAAGGGCGGCGTCCGACTCTCGTCTCTTCCCTCGCACACGGTATTTTTTCATTGCGTCGCTAGAGAATGCCTTCTTCAGTGTCCGTATCTCAGTGGCGACCAAGTCTCACATTCTGTCAGTTGAATATCACCACGTTTAAGAATTCTGCCTTACAGATTGGCAGTTAATTTGCTCTATGCGGAAAAGTGCACTACAAAGGAAGGGGACGCATTCCGAGAATGATCATACGGCCGCGATGGCGCTGAAATTGATATTTTCGAATATGAAACACTATAAGAGTCATAGGTATGGATCACAGTTACGATGGACTGCATGCAGCAATTCGCAATCATGGCTATGTTTCTTTAAATGCTAGACCTTCCATGTCAGTTTCACAGACTATGCAGGAGCTCGCTTTGTATATGGGAGGTTCGGTTGTAGCCGGGCGAAATAGAAATGTTTTAGAAACGTTGAAGACGCTGAGAGCCGATGAAGCTCCTCTAAGCTCGTTAAGTCGCTTTTCTGGAGCAGGTGCTCAGCCTTGGCATGTTGATGGATCACATCTGCCGATACCACCACGGTATTTGATTTTAGGCTGTCACTCGATTAACGGAGGTGGAGCACCCCCAACGCAGCTTTTGAAAGTCAAAGATGCAGGGTTTCCACTTCTCGCAAGTCGCCGCGAAACTTTCACAGTAAAGAATGGACGTTCAAGCTTTTATTCCACGATAGCCAATACGGATCGAACGTGGATTCGTTTCGATCCGGCTTGTATGACTGCACATACAGAAGAGGGGAGTACTATATTCGAGGAATTAGAGTCACATTCACTTCAACCGTCTTTGAATCTGGAGTGGACAGCCGGTGTAATTCTTATAGTTGACAATTGGACGGTACTTCACCGCCGGGGTAATGCCTCTGGTATCGGTCATCGCACCCTTTTGCGCATCTCATTGAAGGATTGGATATGAATACAACTAGACGTGGAGCGACACGAACGATTCCGCCTGCACTTTCAGATGATGCGCTTTATGGCAAAGCAGCGCTGTACGCCCGGCGCGCGCTTGAGGCTAAGGAAGTTGACGCGGAGGATGCATACCAACTATGGGCAACTTTGGCTCTTGAGTTGCTTGGTAAGTTCGCACTGGCAAGGATCCACCCGAGCCTGGTCGTGGACCCTAAAAACTCTAATAGCATGTTGGAAGCTTGCGGTATATCGACGGCTACGGCTGTTCGAACCATTGATGCCAATGAAGTGTTCCTGCGCCTTAAACATGTCATTCCAGGATTCAACTCCTTAGCTTATAACTCATGCAAAGATTTGGCCGATCGCCGCAATGCCGAACTTCATTCAGGGCACGCTGCATATATTGGGATTAGCTTGGAAGTGTGGGAGGGGAAGTTGTGGCATGCAGTGCGATTAATTTTGCAGGCAGCGAATAAAGATCTTGAAGATTTTATTGGCGGTGCGGCTGCAGAGAAAGAAGAACTTATAAATCATTTGTCTCATCTCAAGTGTCAATCCGCATTGCAAAAAATTGAGCATGCGCGAGACAATTTTAGCAAAGACGCCGATGGCAAGAGGCGGGCTCCAAAAACATTGGAAGATCAAAGATCTCAATCCGGGGAGCGCTCTTGGTGGCATCTTTATCGCCTAACAAGTGGAAGGTACGCTCGATATTGGACTCGCCAATGTCCAGCTTGCCAATGCACTGCAGTGTTGGGCGGGGACAAAGACTATGAAGAGCTGACGGATGATCAGGAGGAAGTGAGTCCTGGTTATGAAGAGGTTGAGACAACCTATTCTCCAGTTGAATTCATTTGTGATCAATGCAATTTGCACCTTGTGGGCACTGATGAGCTTTCAGCTGCCGGTTTGAGTGAGGAAATTGTTGAAGTTGACGAGCGTGAGATTAGCTACGAACCAGACTATGGAAATGACTGACGCTTGTCTCCTGCGTCTGCTGTTTGCGGGCGGGAGCGGTAACCATGAACGGCTGCTTTTGGCCGAGAGCGGACGTTTTGGGTTACCCCTCGCTCCGCTAGATACCTGCATGAGACGCTTCGACCTCAGCAGACCTAATCCTGCAGTGCAGCGTAACTCACTTGTAATGGACACGCTCAGTGCGAATCGAGTAGTGTTTCAGAAGACTTAGCTTAATCGTTATGGACAATTTGATTCCGGAAAAGGAGTGAAGAAATTAGAAATTGGTATATCTATATTTTGAAGCTTGAGCTGAACTCATGGTATGTGGGTACAGCTAAAGGGTTGAGATCAAGGCTGCGAAGCCATGGTAAAAAAAGCCCTCACTCTACATTAAATAAAAATGGCGCCATCAAATATATAGAGAGCGGCCTCACGGGAAAGAGAAAAGCAACTCACTTACATGCGGCCTTTAGATCAGTTGGCGATTGTTTCTGGGTGACAGAGATTGAAAACACTATCACTGTAGCTCTGGGACAAAAGTATGGCTTCGATAAAGTTAGGGGTGGCTCTATAATTCACCCTTGGAATCACAAGCTAAGTGATATTAAAGTGGAGAACCTAATTCGACGATTTAGTTGTAGTGATATTAGACTTAAATACAAGCTAAACGAAATAAATTTAACTCAAGAAAAGCCATTTGTCTTCCCGCTTACTCGGCGAAGGAATACATAGCAAGGCATTCAAGCCCGCTCGCCGGACGCGCTTTCAGCGCGCCAGCCCAGTCCCAGTGAGACTGTCCGCTTTTGGCCGAAAGCGGCCATAGGCAAGATATTGGGTGAACATTGATAATCACAGGAGTTTTGGAGCAAGAATTTCTCCTTCACCCCCACATTCAGGAAAACACAAACCTATGATTTTCCTAGAGAAAATCGGTTATTTTGGCGTCTGAAAAAGGCCATATTGGCCTGAGATGGACTGGGGTTCAATTTTGGTGCACAAATAGAGCTTACTGAATGAGTGATTTGCTTTCGCCGGCGATGTGATGAACTAGGCTTTTCCGAACCCGACTCAAAGGACGAATACCATGTCATATAAATCAGACTCAAACATTGCCACGGCAGATGCTCTGACACTCCTGCTGCACAACCAGCATGCGCTGGGGGCAGCGATAGAGGAGGTCACAAAATGGCTTTCACAGAATGGCGTACAGAGTGTTGCAGAGAGTGCATTCATGGCCATTGAGACATTGGATACAAATGCAAATGCGATTACAGACGCTATTACGCGACTCCGGCGGCTTTAGGGAGCCGTCTTGATAGGCTGCAATCGGCCAAAATCGGACGGTCGTTATCAGCCCTTTATCTCAGATGTCAGCTGGGCGTTATAGTGCTTGGAAATGGGATGTCGTTAATCCGGCTGGTTCCAGATTTCAACGGCTTTGGGAGCTGGACAGCGCGGTCGTGGCAATCCAGCGCTAGCTATGCTTCTTTTCTTGATCTATTCGGTGAGAAATCAGTATGGGCAACGCCGCGCGAGCAGAGCATGATTCAAAGGGAGCTCGGGATTTTCGTCATGCCAGCCTAAGGCCAGCCCACCTGATTACCGAACGACTGGATATCAACAGAAGACCGATTCCAATCACCGACCTTGCTCAATAGCAAATTGCAGCAACATCTACACCGAGCTGGTACAACTCGAGATGTTGGGGTGGAGTACCCGAGGGGTCAATACTCTCCGGGGATAATGACCGCTGCGTTATTAGCGCGAACCTCGTCCAGTGATTCCGACTCCAGATTCAGCGACACGTCCACTTCAGCAGCGCCGATCTCCGGTATATTCAGCGCGATACGCGCTTCGCGGTTAATAATGTCCAGAGAAAACTGCGCGGCAATGCCTGCCCCCTGAGTGGCGATCAGCTTTTTGAACGAATCCTGCAGGGCCTTTAGTTCATCCACCCAGTCCCGGGGTGTCGATTTGGGCGAATTTTGCGAACCGTAGGTGGGGTGCGACGATGGGGTTCTAGGATTGGTGCCGTAGAAGGCAAAATAGGCACCCTGCGTACAGATCGCCCGAGCATAGGTTTTGGCCTGCAGATAATCAGCCTGGAATTCGGGTGACTCCTCCTCGCCACGATGAATGGCCGCCATGGTCTCCACCAGTAACTTCGCGCCCAGGGTGAATACAGGCAATCCGTTTTCCAGCGCCTGTTTGATACGGGCACGTATCAGCGTTTCATCCGAGACTTCATCCTGGAGCATAAAGGCTGCAGAAACGATGGCGGCGTCCGATAGGTGAGGAAATGAGGTCACTAGGTTTTCCATCCAGTCCCGACGCTGGTCCAAGAGGCGCAATTTAAGCAATACATAAGCGCCTGCCACGGCACCCACAGGGTCCTGATATTTAGCTTGCAACATCTGATCGGCGGTTTGCCATGCGTCGGCGAGGCTGCTGACTTGCTCCATGGCGCCGCGCGCCAGGTAGGACATAATCAGTTCGTTGTCCGCGTTGCGGCGTCCGATGGTGATATCCATCGAATTACCGATTTCCTTGTCACTGGGGGTCAGCGCCACACGAACCTCCCCAGCAGGTGGCAATGAAATGATTCGCCAGGCAACGTCTTCGCCGCCAATTTGCAGCAAGTGTGGCTGGTTGGGCACATCGAACCAGAATTGCTGGATATTGCCTTGTTTTTCCGTTTTCGACGGTTGGAGGTCGGCATCTATCCACTGCCCATTGTCCAGGGTCCAGACCAACATCCAGACCTGTCCGACTCCTCGAAGTGGTGCTGCGGGCGAGAATTCGACCTGCACCGTGGCGTTGAGGTGATCCAGAGAGCGAAACGGCCTGAGCCAATCCAGCCAATCGCTTGGGCTGTTGGTACTTTGCAAAAGAGTCACATGGCCTTGGCCGTTCTGCAGTTCAGCAACCTCCTGTATCTGCTTGCCGTTTGGCAGTTTCGCCAGTACGTAAACCCGCCCGGATTCCGTAACGCGCCCATCGCGCAGTTCTATCCTGGCCGGTTGGGCGGGGGAGGCGGTGCCTTTGCCCAAGCGCTCCCCACGGGTTGAAAACACTTCGAAAGGTAACGTCAGGAGCCGTGAATCACTCTCCTGGCCTGCGACAAAAACGGTCAATATGTTCATGTTGTTTCACACGCTTTTGGCTGTGAGATTGTCACGAAAAATCACCCTGCTCATGTAGCGGTGTTTCGGCGTGACTTGATAACCGTCCTGATTGAATTCAGCGCCATAATGCCATTCACCTCGCGGCACTCTGAACGATGCAGGACCATCGATGAGTGTCTTGAGTTGACGAGGTGTCACCGCGTTCTCAAGGTACGCTTGGGATATCTCGCGCAGCACCGCTGGATCTATGTCCATTTCAACCAGTACGTCTGGAATTCGATCGAGGACATTCAACGCGATCAGGTGCGTTCCCTCGCTTTCAAAGGCGACATGCTGTTGCAGGTTGGGTTGCAGGAGCAGTAGGTGATTCAATAATGCGGCCGTCGCCATTTGTAGTTCCGAAGGTCTGACATCGAATACGCCTGGGGTGCTGTCGCGCTCTTCCCCGCAGTATCCACGCAGAGCCTGGAGCAGCGCTTGGGTGAAATAGGTCACACCTTCGTCGGGCGTGTAAGCCAAGCGGTTGGCGGAAGTGGAACGTAGAATTGCTGAACCGGCGCAAGTGATCTTGCCTTTTTTGGTGCCCTCGGTAAGTCCCCGGGGAATGTCCAGTTGGTCCAGGACATCGTCACTGAATTCCCGGCAAGCATCGATCACATAAACGATCCGCGCGCTCGTCGCGCGGATCGTTGCCTGATGGGTATTGGAGACGTGGAAGGTGTTGGCCCATGTGACACCGTCTTCACCGAAGTCATCAGCGATAAGAAATTGATTAACACCATCACTGACCCCATGCCCGCAGAAATAAAACACGCCGACACTCTCGGGGTTGGCTCCCAGTCGTTCATGCCACTGTCTGTAAGCCCTGCGGATATTGGCTAGCGTGGGTCGCTCGCAAGCAACATTGCCTCCTGCCGGGGTTAGAATGTTGATTGAAGGAGAGACCAGAGCCATGAGTGATCCCAGCGGTGCGTCTGGGTTAGAAAATGCTTCGTGAGGTGGTTTTTCCATACCGGCAGGCATGGCGTGTACTCCGCCCAGATACCAATTCACCATCTCCTGAACAGAGGTATGCGGTGAATCCAGCGGTTGCACACTCGAATAGTCCGTTTGTCCCATGGCCGGATATTCTCCGCAACCGACGAGTAAAACGTGGGTTGCCGTCGACTCGGGTTTGTCTTTTACCGCTTGCGAAAGAAATAGAGGTTCCATGTCATTTGCCCTTCAGGCATACGGCAAGTCGTTTATAGAAACTGGGCCTGGCGAAATAACCACCATGTGCTTCCAGGAGCCCGTAACCGGTATCGAACTTGTAATCCTTCACGCCATTGAAAACTCCTTCTGCCCGGAAGGAAAAGATGTCGTTCGTGTCGAAGATGTTGACCCACTTTTCGACATTTGCTGGCGTGTTCAAAAGGTCCTTAGGAGGGTTGGCAGGCACGCCTTGCTGGCTTGCGCGGTAGAGCGTCATTTCTTCAAACACAGCAATCTGCGAGCCAATCGTGGCAAAGAGATCGACTTTGATGTTCGTATCAAAGTACGTGAGAATGTCGTAAAGAATGACGCCGCCTAGGCTGTGGCCAATGATGATCAGTTTGTCATCGCCCGGCTTGCGATCTTCATCGGCTTTCCGCAAAGCGTCCATGACCACGTTGACAATGGCGCCCGGTGCATTGGCTCCTTGATGTGAGTTGAGGTAGACGAAGATATCGCCCAGAAACCGAGTCGCCTTGGTATGTAACGATTCGCGAGCCCGGGCCAGGGCCAGGGCAGTGACCGCGTCGTTGGGTGCCGAGCCCAGCCGATTGACAGCTTCGCCCAGTGAAGCCCACCAGTCTTTGAACCCCATTGTCTGAACCGCCAACGCACCCTGCGCGCTTAGCAGTGGGGCAATTTCCTGATTGAGCTTGTCGATGAACTGTCGATTGGTCAGTGGCGGCTGCTGGATTGCCCAAGCCGGGATATTTGCTGCATATTTGCGCGACGCCTCATAACGCTTGAGTACTTCCCGATACTCTTCTTTGGTTTGGGCGACGATTGAAGCCGCATCCCACACTAGGTCCACCGCTTTTGCAAAACCCTTGTCTTGCCGGCTGATATCGCCCAGTACCACGGGCTTTCCGCCGTTTTGTGTCTGTACTTCCTGTATCCACAGTTCGTATTCAGCAGCCTGTAAACCGGTGAGTTTGAGGCTCAGCGCCTTGACGATGGTTTTGCTCGACGGAAGCGATGCCTGATTCCAACGGAACTTCACGCCGTCACCACCCCAGTAAGGGAAGGAAACGCTCAGTACCTTCGTATCAATACCCAAGTCAGGTGCCAGGATGCTGCGCAGGGATTGCTCGATTCGAGCACGGGACGGTTCGTAGTCCACGTCCTCCTTTCGATTATTGACCCCGTGGACAAAAACAATCGGCATGTTGTCACTTCCTTGAGTCGAGGGTGTTTAAAGCACAGGCTATGGGTGAAGCTATAGTCGAACCTCAGCGTTTTGGTAGCCAAGGTCGATATTTTTTGAAAAAGGCAGGATGAACGGATCAGAGTGATTCAGGGTTTAAACACTCTTATCGGTTCGGTCACCACAAACACATATACCTATCGTTTTGTAGGCACTTGGCGCAGTCGAGCAGAGATTTCGGGATGATCGTGCGGGCGTTGGTCAGGGTGTAGCTGTAGGTGAGGAAACGCCCGTGCTGTTGTAAGACCAATGCGGTTCCTCGCCGCGGCCGTACCCACTGCTCGTGGTAAAGACTCTGGCCTCTATGAGATCACTGCTGAATCAGGCGTTGGCGGATGTCGAGCGGAAACTGCAATTTCGGCGTCAGGCAAGTCCATCGGCACGTGAAGTTACGATAATTGCAACGTGGCTTTTGCTTAAAAGTTAGGATGAATATTGGCGGAGAAACATCTCTCTTTTCGGACCTGAAATATGATGTTTTGTATTGTTAATTAAACTGCACGTGCGATTCTCACAGCCTGCCAAAGCAGTTCTTGTTTCGCCGTTTTATATCAAGAAGTCATATACTGAATCTAAGGTCGACTGAAAAATTCAGACGCGGAGGCGCGATCATAAAATTCAGGTCCTGCGGGGAAAGTGTTTTTCTGTATACAATGCGCACTCAAAAGACAGGTTATTAAACCAGTGGGCAATTTAAATATTTTGCTTAGCTCATGTAGTAGAACGTATCGATCAGCGAACTTTTCGGTTGAGGACCGATCTATGACGTCAGGAAGCTGTAGTTGAAAGGCACGAGTTGGATCAAGGTTTTTTAACCACCCTTGACTAAGTAAACCATTAACTGAGGACAGTGGACACTTTAGGAAAGCAGCTGCTTCGTCCTTGGTAAGTCCATCCGTGCTAGCGGAGCGTTCAGCGCCGGATGAATTTTCGGCATTCATCTTACGTATGATTTCGCATCGTGGCGGACGAGTAAAGTGAGAAGGGGTCTGCTGCTCCATCCAGCCTCGAACTGCAAAGTTATGAGCTTTAATTACCAGCTTCATGTCGTCAAATATTGCCGTCCTTGCATTATTGCGATCGATTGTTGCGAATCGGCAACAGTCGTCCAAGCATGGCTTGCTGTCGGTGCGCAGACGGTTTAATGCACGATCCGCAAGCCAGGCGACGGTGAAGTCGCCATAATTGTCCCAGGGAGCCCTATGTAATGACTTAATAAATCCCGGATATTTGTTCACCTGCGCGGCGACGGTCCTATCGATGTGATTGATAACCTTCAAAGGCAAATCACAGCAGTTATGATTATCATCATGCTGCCGAGCACCCCAGAGAGACGCGCAGACCTTGGCAATGGTGTACTTGTTCCGTATCTCTTCTACTACTTCCGGTGACTGGAACGGATCGAGCAAGCAGGGCACAAAATTGGATTGGGCTTGGTCGGCTGTTCTCCGCTCGAATCCACATACGCAGTGGAACAGTTTGGCACTGTGCCAGCTCTCTGTACGCATGCATTTAGGGCACCGGATGACAAGCTTCGAGCCGTGAACCGGGCACACTCCTATGTCAGCGACATCGTGAAATACAAGCGACTTTGAAGATTCAATACATACGGGGCAATACAAATAATTATCTGGGCAAGCTTTGCGAAGCAGGTAGACATTGTTCGCCTTGATAAAATTCGCACTGTCTTTCGCTACGCTGTAAAAAGCCTTGCGCAAGTCGTCGGCCAGGGATGGCGCTTGTTCAGAGACGAGTTTCAGCACAGGGGAGTGCTGACCGAGCGTGTCAATCCATCGACTCGGGCTGATAGCAAAATACCCGAACATGTTTCTCACCGTGCCGAACCCATTGTAATGCGCCATACGCATCAACAAACTTTTGGGCCCCTCAAACTCGGTCGGTTTAGGAAGATAACAAAGTTCTCGCATATCTCTTTCTCAGCGCTGCATGCAATTCTCGACTAGAGAGACGGAACGGGTTGTGGGGTCGACAGAAATCGAGATCGTCCGCGGCGCAGGCGAAGTCCTCAAGGGTGAGCGTGTCGCCCTCGCGCGCCAAGGCGTGAGTCAGGCTGTCATTCAGCAGGATGTTTAGATGGCGCAAGCTGCCGTTGGTGGCTAAGCAGAGTCCCGCGAACAGCAGATCTTCGGTAAGGAGAACTCGTTCAGCAAAGCCCGCAGGTTGAATGACTTTGAGCTCGATCAATTCAATGACTTTCCGAAATTGCGCAGTCGCCGCCTTATCGGTGAAGTTGAAATACCTGAGGTGGGCGCGATAGGGATATCGATCGCTCAGTTCTGCGATAGTGTCGATCAGCGTTTCAATTGTTGGCAGTCCTGCGAGCACGATAGGGATGGTTGCTTGGTTGAGGATCTGATTCACCCATCGGCATACCATTTTTTTTGTTGCGGCCGCGCCCTGATCAAGGATTCGATGAAATTCGTCCAGAATAATCAGCCGTGTCTGCATGGTGATCAGACGTTGCAGGATGAGCCGATTCAGAGACGCACTGCCCATTTGTTCAAGGCGGCCACGGTTCTCAAGACCCAGTTTCGTCAGGAGCTCTATCGACAAGGTTTTGATGGTGGCTTGGGGAGGCACTTCGACAAGCAGGCAGTGTTTTATGCAGCTGTGGCTGCAGTCAGTATCGTATTCTGTATCAATATTGAGCTCCCGTTCGATGCCCTCGCATAAGGTGGATTTGCCAACCCCCGTGTCGCCGATCAACATCATTGACGCAGCCGCGTGGCGATCTCTGGTCGTGGTCATGCTTTTTCGGGCAAGTTGATGGGCATGAGCAAAGCTGGGGTGCCATACCACACACTGCTTGAGCGCCTCGAGCACCTTGGCTTGGCGTTGCGAATTGGTGGTCATATGCCATCCACCCGCCACGGGCTTGTAATGTCCTCCGCCCAAGGTTCTTCAGCATTCGCGGCTGCCATGTCGGGGTAGGATACTTCAGTCCTTTCATGAGTTTTGTGGGCATTCTTACGCTTGCTTGCCATGAATCTATCGTGATCCTCGCTCATGCGTTGACGCAAATGCCGCAACGCGAGGTGCGCATCACTGTCATCGAACTGCTTGCCGTCAGCCGAAAGCTTGGCTTGGACTAGACGATGGTCAGAGAGGGTCAGCCCTTCCTGGTAGGCTCTCTTTGTTCCACTGGCGGGCACCATGTCGCGTGGTGTGTCGGGGGCCGCGACCCAAATCACTCCGAGGTCAGTCGGATCGTAGTAACAAATCGCTTTTTGATTCTTGTGAAGTTTGGCCTTCACTGCTCCCAGACCGGGGCCGGTCCACATCAGGTTGAAGAAAGCGGCGCGATTGCCACTGAGTGCGGAATATGCGATTCCGCGATACAGCTGGTCCAGCGCCTCAGAGGAAAATTTTCTCGGTGGCAACTGGTTGTGCATCGCGCGCTCCCAGGCCACCCGAGGCGGCATATTCAGCGTCTCATGCTTGGTATTGTGGTAGATGTCCTCCAGCCATTCGCGAAAATAATCCACCAGATTTTCTATGGTGTAACAGGCGTGGCGCGCCGCATCGTAATCCCGACACGCCTGCGGATTTGAGAAAGTTGTGCCGTACTGCTCATGTACCCACGACGCGAATGTCCTGAACAAACGCTCAATGCGCGGGCGGGTATTGGGGCTTCCGGGCGGTGGCAACGTCCACTTGATGTCCAGGCGATCAAGAACAGTGTGTACCATGCTGTTGGTATTCTCAGGCCCCCCGTCGCTGACCAGGTGTATCATTGCTCCGCGCTGGTATTCCTCTCCGGGAACGGCTTCAAACGCCATGCGAAGCGCTCTTAATGTCTTTTCCGCACAGGGGTACGTCAGCGAAAGTTCCCAGCCAATGACCATTTCCGAGTGCAAGTCGATGATGGCGGTGAGGTAGGCAATCGGGCCCAGGACGTTGTGCTGGTCATCAACGATCATCAGATCCACAGGGTAAGTGTCAATCTCACAGACATCCAGCGGTGCACTGGGCCGACTCTGCTCACAGCTAAACTGGTGCCTTTTGTAGGCGGCTTCGGCCCCAAGGTGCGCACGATCCGAGTGGTAGCCGGTGCGTTTGGCGATGGCGCGTACCACCGTTGAGCGGCAGGGTCGGCGTAATAGCGGCTGCAGGGACACGGCACGTTGTCGATTGAGCAATAACACGTGGCCGTCCAGCAATTGAAAGACACGTTGTACGGTAATGCGCTCGTCGCGCGCCATGTATTCGTCGTCAATGAGTGCCTTGAGCTTGATCTGAATCTCCGCGGCGAGTTTGCGTCCGCGGGGCATCGGGCTCGGCAGTTTGTACAAAGAAAACTCATCGTTGCCGTGAGCTCGGTACCGCGCAACCCAGCGGCAAAGCGTCGAGTAGCCCGGAGCATGACTGTCCTGGGTTTCGCTCGCTATCCGTTGGATGATGGCCTTAGTGGGCTTCTCGGGCAGCTGGTTGTGCAGTTCGCTCAGTGTGGTGCGGATGTAGCGAAACTTGCGTTTCGCCTCGATCACTTTCGGATCATCAGGAAAGGCAAAAGCGATGGCGTTGGAACCATGCCCAGGCTTGTCGGCAAACAAGGTGATGTTGCGACGCTTGAGATCGCTCAGGAACGAACCGAGGGCGATGCCTATAACGCGCAGGTGGGTAAGCGTCGACAGCGTGACCAGTTCGTCATCGATCTCTATGACTTCATAGACGAGGCCGTCGATCAGGTACTGAGCCCCCGTTACCGGCAGCGGTCGTTCATTAGCCACGGTCTTCAACCGTGCATGGGCCCTGGATAAGCATATCCAGGTCTAGGGCCTGGCTCAGGTCAGCCACAAGTTGCCCTGAAAATAGGCAACCGCAGAGCGCGGCGAGGCAGGGCGACGGAAGGGCGTGCAATAGCTCCCTGACAGTCGCCGGCCAAACCAACCCGGTCAAGTGCCTCAGACAAGCCGCGTATTCATCAGGGGTGGTGTCCTGACTGCGCAGGTACAGTTTCTGCAGCGTGGCAAAGCTCGGCGTGTGCACGGTGGTTTCAGCTATACGGGAAAATTGCCAGCCCCGCTCCCGGCACAATGCGTCAAAGGCGGACCGGGTGGCGCCTTGCTGCGCGGTCATGCCTGTAAGGCTTGTTTGTACTGTGCAATAGCACCCACCGCCATCATCATTCTCCACCAGGAAATGCGGGGCATAGCGAAATTTGCTCGTACCTTCCGTCCACTTGAACACGTGGGGCTGCGCCCAATATCGTCGCACGTGCACGTCCTGTTCCAGCCATACGCAAAAGTCAGCCTGCAAACGCGTCCCACAGCGAAGCGACCGTCGGTTTTTTTGAGAAGGAAAGGTCGTGGAGAAGTTTCGGTGGCCGGGGTTTGGCCAAACAATAGCAGGGAGGGGGTCACAGGGCATGGTGCAGATGCTGGCAAACATTTTCAGCCTCCTGAAGAAGCAAATGTCTGGATGGATGGCACTGTTGATATTATTTGACGGTTCGTTCTACGACGCCAGCCGACTTTATTAACCTGAGCACATCCCTTGCCGCTCTATTGCGTACGTTTCAGCCTTACAGAGGTTTGTGCATTCACCACGTAGATAAAGACGACCACCCAACTTTCGGCGAACTTCCTCGGATAGGTCCATCATGAGATACGCAGTGATGGCACATTCAGAGGCGCTTGTGCGATGTCGTATATCAAACCTGTTCGTCGACTGCGGGCCAGTTTCTTTGGCCACGCGTTGACTGTTGCCGCCGGCTGCGCGGCCACCGGGCCCGGACTTTCTCGCTGGGGAGACGCGTGGTGGGCGAAGCGAAGAGGGCGTGCGATGCCTGAGACGTTGAATCACAAGTGGCCCGACTACCTCACGGGCAGTTTTCCAAGGCAAGCGTTGCGCACGGCGCTGATTGAGGATTTTCCCTGCCTGCAGAGCGTGCTGGACGATCCACTCTGGCCATTATTGCAGCGCCTGGTTCATCCGCACGAAGACACTGGTTGTTGGGCTGCACAACTGCGTCTCAACCAATGTCCGTTTCGCTACTTTTCCGCTGCGCGCTTGATGCGCCTTTGCGGGATACCGGATTGGCGAAGGCTGGCAGGACTGCTTGCATTGATGGGCAGCGAGCGTCCATGTGACGCCCGTGCCCAGTCGTGGTTGCGTGCCGTATTCACTCATTACGTACTCTGTGTATGTCTTGATCTGCCTGGGCAGGCCGATCCACTGGGCCTCTACCGGATCCTGGAGGCGGCGAACCGTCTGGATAAGTTTGGCCCCCTGAGTGCCTGGCCAAATTCTCCGGAAGGCTTCCAGCGCAAGCTGTACCATTTGAAAAGGCTCAGGGCGCGTTTACAAGCCAGGGGATGGATGGTTGGATGGGCCTTCAGGGAGCGTTTGCTGTTTTGGCATCTATTGTGGGACCGACCCATGTTGGCCCGATTGCTCAGTAGTGCTGCGGTCGAACTCACCCGACGTGATCTCATCAGCCACACACGTCACAGGTTTCGCCAAGCCCAACGTGATCGTGTCAGCTTCACGGAGGTTTCGCCGGAGGCCTTGAGCTGGTGCGATCCCGCGCGAGGCAATACGCTGCCTTACGGGTGGAACCTATCGTGGGGCGGATTCAGCTCAGTCCGCTCAGGCAGGTTCGGCAATGATCCAGCCAAGTGATGAGGACATCTATGCCGCGGCCGATGCGGTTCTGGCCAGCGGCCGCAGTGCCACTGCCGAGCGCGTGCGCGCACACTTGGGGTGCGGGGACCCACAGCGTATTGGAGCGCTCCTCGATCGATGGTGGATCTGTCTGCTCGATCGCCTCCAGAGGAATACGCTGCCCGCCCCGATCAACCATGCCTTAAGCATGTTGTGGGAGCAAGCGACAGCGCAGGGGCGCCAGGAGGCTGAGCAGGCTTTTTCGGCACAGCGACAAGTCGGGGTCGAGAAGGCCCACAACATGGAGAAATCCTTCGCGAAGCGGCGTCAACAGCTTGAGGGGTTACTGGCCAAGGAACGGCGAGTATTCACCAATCAGCGCCAACGCTTACTGGACCGCAACGAGCGGCTGCGCGAGCAGCTTCGACAGTCACGCACAATCATCAAGGAAGCGAAGGTTGCCGTGCGGTTTGCGGAGCAAGAACTCAACAAGATGCAGCGGCATTTAGGTCTTTACGAAGTAATCGATGCGCAGCGCCGCCGGCATGCCCATAAGCAGACGCTGGAGTTTGATGCGATGACGCAGGAACTGTGTCGTCTTTTCACCTATGGTGCCGATCCCTCCGCAATATCCGCATCCGCATCCGCATCCGCATCCGCGACAAAGGACGCCGATTGTAATCTGTGGCGTGACTTTGCGCCGCTGTTGGAAGCGGCCCAGCACAGGCTGACGCCGTGGCTGGATGAGTTGCGCCGCCAGTTAAGCGTGGCGCCTGTCCAGGCGCTCGAGCCAGATGACTATCAGCGAGCCCGAAGCTTTGCTCAGGCGCAGGTGCTCAAGCAACTTCTCGACGAACTCCGCCTGCAGGCCGTTGGCTACAGCGCCGCAGTTGATGAGCTTTTTTTTCAACTCATGCCGCTGTACCTGCAGGCCAGGCAAACACTCAAGGATTGACGCGTCTGATTTCCGTGCCGTAGCCGGCGGACGTGCTAACAACACGGATGCGTGGGGTTGCTGGTGGCTCGGTCTTGCACTGCACGCTTGAAAACGTGGTTTGTCCGGTTGCCGCCTTCGCCTGTAGGCAAAGGATGTCGGGTTACTCGGGGCCGGGGGACACCTCCTGATCGTCGTCCTCCAGCAGTCGGGTGGCCCGGCTGGACAGCAAGGCGCCGGCCTGGAAATAGCCCATGACGGTGTTAACGCTGCGGTGTTCGGTCATTGCCATCACTTCACCTAACGGGACACCTTGGCGACCGGCTTCGGTGACGAAACCAGAGCGCAAGCTGTGCGCCGCCCAATCGCCCTCTAGACCGGCCAGCTTCGCCCGGCGCTTGATCATCCGGGCCACCGCATCCCCCGACAGGGCGGTCTCGGTTATCTGGCCATACTTGCGTATCCGGCGGAAAATCGGCCCGGTAGAGCAGGGCGCAGCCTTGAGCCAGGTATCCAGGGCACGTGCCGCGGCGCCACGCAACGGTTTTTCGCGGACCTGACCGCTGGTCTCGGTTTTGGTCGCGCCGAGCGCATACAGCCAGGTTTCTTCATCCAGGCGGCGCAAGTCTTCTATTCTTAAGGTCACCACTTCAGACCTTCGACGCCCGCCGCCACTCCATGCAAGTAACAGCAGGGCTTTGTCACGAAGGCCGCGTAGCCCATCGCTGCAAGTCGCCAGCAGCGCCTGCAGGGGTTCGCGAGTAAGGGCGGTTTTCTTACGGACGCGAATGCCTTGACGAACCTGAGCCTTGCCTGCCTCCCTGAGCAACGCGGCGACCGCGGGTGCGGCGCAGGGGTTGTCCCATTGCTGGAGTTTGTGCCACTTGCCCAGGACGGCCAAGCGATGGCTGACGGTGCTGAAGGCCAGTGGTCCGGGTTTGCCTTTAACCCCAGCCTTGCACAGGGCCAGGTCGGACTCGATGGGCAGCAGATGGTGCCAGGTCCCGTCAGCGGCGGGGCGCGCCAGATGGTCAACGATGAACTGCACAACGACCGGCACGGGGATGGCGTCATCGCCGAACACCCTGTCGTAGCGAAGCTGCAGCCAGGCTTGCCAATAATTCAAGGCGCTGCGGTAACTGCGCAGCGTGTTCTCGGCGGTACCGGCGGCAATAAAAGCCTCCGCGGCGGCCTGGGTGCTATGCGCCAGCACCGTGGGGTCTAAACGCGTTTTTTTGGCTGAAATCGGCTGAGCCGTTTTATTTAATACGTCCACCGTATTTTCCTATGTGCCTTAGGTCGGATAACATTTTATTATCAGACCTAATATACCCGGAGATCAGCCATGGCAGTAGGAGTACCGGAACACGAGGTGTTTACCGCGGCGGATACGGTGCTGGCCCGTGGTGAGCGGCCGACGGTGGAACGAGTGCGCATGGAATTGGGTCGAGGTAGTCCGGCGCGAGTCGGCGGGTTGCTGGATGTTTGGTGGGCGCGTTTGGCCGAACGCCTGAATGGAGAAACGCGACTGCCAGCGTTACCTAGTGAGGTGTCGCAAGCCTTCGTTGCCGTATGGCAGCAAGCGATTCACTTAGCGCAAGGTGTGGCCGAACAAGCTTTGGCTCAGCAGCGCGAAGTATTGGAGGCCGAGCGTGAACGACTGGCGACGGTCGAAGATCAAGTGCGTCAGGATGTAGCAAAGGGGCGCCAACAGATCATAGAGGCCGTGACCGAGCGTCAGGCGGCCGAATCGCGGTTAGCTGACCTGGATCTGCTGCTGGTACAGCGGCAGACGCAGATTGAGGAGCTGCAGCAGCAGCGTGACGTGTTGTTGCGCGAGCGGCATGATACCCAACAGCAAAACCAGGCACTTCAGCAGGATCTCCAGGCGTTACGACAGAAGCATGAACAGGAGCGAACAGCTCAGGACAGTTATCTGCGTGGGGTTGAGGATCGCGCCCATCGCGAGATTGATCGCGCCCGGGAGGAGGGGAAAGCCGCAGTAAACCAGTTAAAGGCCGCCAGCCGAAAGCATGACGACCTGCAACGAAAGCTGGAGTTGGCCCAGAGCGAACTGAGCCAAGCACAGCAGCATGCCGCGGCGCAGCTAGCCCGGGCTGAAACTCTGGAACAGCAGTTGACTCAGTTTCGTCAGATTCCCGAGACCAGGCGTAAGCCAAGAGCCCGAAAAAAACCGGTATCAACTACAAACAACTAAACGCACTTTCGCTAAAGCCAGCGAAAATGCTTGGGCTAATCTGTTCTGGTAAACACGAATTAGCCTTCCAGGCCTATCATTCAAGGACGATACAAATGCCAAGTAACTCGGATTCCAATATCGCCACTGCCGATGCGCTGACGCTGCTGCTGCACAACCAGCATGCGCTCGGTGCGGCTATCGAAGAGATCACTCATTGGATTTCAGGGAATGACGCAGACATTGTTGCTGATAACGCCGTCGCTGCTTTGGGGGCACTGGATGCAAACGCAAAAGCGATAACAGATGCAATCATGCGATTACGGTTGTGCTAGGAATCGTTGAGACTGTCATCAATCGGCCTAAACCGGCTATTCTCAGGCGGCCGCTTTCGGCCGATTCTGTTGAAAAAGTCGGATTTACCGCTCGCCTGAACTCAGGCACTACCATCGCCTAAGAACCAACTCACCACATTGAGTGGTTTCTCGGCCCTTCGTTGACCGTTGCTGCTCAGTTAGTGGGTTAATTTGAGGTTTTTTGCTGAGTGCGGGCGCACCTATCCCGTGGCAGGTGGCCCTTGAGATGTAAATTTAGCCAGCCGTCTTAGGTTCTGCACCGCAGCGGCCAGCGTGAATTCATCCGTCGCGCCACTCATGCCACGTAGTCGCAAGCGATCCAATTTCAGGATGCGCTTGAGGTGGGCAAACAACATTTCGACCTTCTTACGTTCGTGGCGAGAGCGCACGTACGCAGGTGTCGTTGCGATTCGCCGAGCCACATCGCGCGCGGCTTCATGGACGCTGCGGGCGATCTTGCGGAACGCAGTGTTCGGGCAGCACTTGGCTTTCATCGGACAGGCAACGCAGTCGCTCTGCCTGGATCGGAAGATGATGGTGTTGGCTTTGGTGGCGTGCGAACGCTCGTTCTTGAAGGCTCGCCACCTTTGACCAAGCCTGCGTCCATGCAACGACGCAGCACTTCATTGAACAACCAGCGAAACAGGATCGCTGTCCCGAAAACGGCCGTGTCTATTTTTGGAAAATGTCGAGTGGTTGGGGACTTCATCTTCAAGGCTTAACCGGCAGAACCAGCGATACGCCAGGTTCAAATGGGCCTCTTCGCACAGCCGCCGCTCTGAGCGAATGCCGTAGCAATAGCCCACGATCAGCATGCGGATTATCAGCTCAGGATCAATCGACGGACGCCCAATCGGGCTATAGAAATCGGCGAGGTAATGGCGCAGGTCGCTCAGATCGAGACACCGATCAATGCTGCGCAGAAGATGATTGGCTGGGATGTGATCTTCAAGGTTGAACGAGTAAAACAGCCGATCCTGCCCACTCGATAACTGTCCCATCATGCTCTGTGATCCCCCGCCGGCCAATGAAGCAATTTTGCCGCAGGTCAAACAGGGGAGCTACTTTTTCAACAGAATCGTCCCAAAGCTGACAGTGGACGATCTGCGGTTGCTTCGACGCTTTTCAATGAGCATCATCAGTACTCGACAAGGAGACGTCCCCCATGACTCAACCAATGCTTCATTTGATGTCAGGCAAGATTGCATCCGGCAAATCGACGCTGGCCAAGTCCTTGGCATCTGAACGGTCGGCTATTCTGATGAGTGAGGATAATTGGCTCTCAAGGCTTTATCCTGACCAGATCCATTCAGTGGCCGATTACGTGCGGCTTGCACGTCAGATTCGGGCACTGGTGGGCCCGCTTGTCACCGATGTGCTGAAGGCAGGCGTGGCTGTGATTTTGGATTTCCCGGCCAACACTCCAGAGGATCGGCAATGGTTATGCGGTCTGGCTGACGCAGCCGAAATTCCCCACTGTTTCCATTACATCGAAGTGGATGATGAGACCTGTCGGGGCCGGCTACATCAGCGCAATGGCCGCGCAGAGCATGAGTTTGCAACAAGCGACGCTGAGTTCGATTTGATCACGAGCTACTTTCGTGCTCCGGATGCAGATGAGGGAATCCAGATTAAAATTCACCGCTTCTGAAGGGCAGTGATACCTGAGCAAATTATCTAAAAAGTCCGCTTTTGGCCGATTCTGTTGAAAAAGTCGGCCATGGTTGCCACAGCAGAAAAGTAAGCGCCTGAGATTGAAATCTTCACTTTGGGCAGAGGCTTCCAGGCTCAGATATCACGTAGCAGCGTGTAAAAAAGGCGTTTTCACCGGCCAATATTCAGGCCATTTGGGCGAACCGACTTTTTCAACAGAATCGGCCAAGAGCAGTCGTTCAGAACAGTGCAACGGCTGACCTTCGCCTCCGCGAAGAGGAATGATTGAGGTATCTTGTCAAGCTGCCGATCCGCTGAAGACTCCAAGGAAGCCAATGCTCAGTTCACTCGTTTCAAATGGTCAGCTGCAAGCGGCTGATCGCTCAGAATCGATGGTCCCTTGGTGGAGTTTCACGAAAACAGTCTTGGCTGCTACGGCCCTATCGTTGGTGCGTGACGGGCTGGTCGGATTGGACGACCCCGTTCTTGATCAGTCTTTTACGCTACGCCAGTTACTGCGGCATGAGGCCGGTCTGGCTGACTACGGAGAACTTGCGGAGTATCACTCCGCCGTTAAAAACAGTGAACCAGCCTGGCCGGCCGATGAAATGATGCAACGCCTTGACGGTGCTCGACTCCGATACAGTCCCGGAAACGGTTGGCGTTACTCGAATGTCGGCTACCTGCTTGTCGGCAGGCTAATTGAACGGCTGACTGATCTGAAGCTTGATGAAGCGGTAATTCAACGGACACTTTCTCCCCTGGGATTATCGAGCGTTCGCTTTGCAAAAACGCGAGGAGACTTACAAACGACCCACCTTGGAATTGCCTCAAATTATGATCCCGCCTGGGTTTACCACGGCTTGTTGATCGGCGACATTTCGCAAGCAGCGTTATTTCTGGATCGACTCTTTTGTGCAGACCTACTCACGACGGACTTGCTTCAGGAAATGCAGAGAGCACGAACATTGGGCGGCCCGATTCCCGGTCGCCCTTGGATCACGCCGGGCTATGGCCTTGGCGTCATGCAAGGGTCGATTGACGGCGGGTATTCGCTATGCGGGCACACCGGCTGCGGACCGAGCAGTGTCATTGCTGTCTACCGTCTCTGCGACGGCGACGCATCGGCTTGTTGTGCTGCTTTTGAGGTGGGGCCCAGTGAAGGCTTCGTCGAAGCCATCGTCGTTGAGCAGCTCATGCAAGTTCTGCGTCAGAGGAGCTGACTGCATTCAGCTCCTTTTGGCGTAGGTCAAAAGATTCGCCGAATGATCGCCTTGGGTTGGTAGCAGCCACTTGCATCGCTCATAGCATGCGTCCGATGCATCCTCGATCAGCCAAAAGGATTCACACTGAATCAGGGACAATGAATGAAACTAATCCAGATTCAACAGATTACGCACCTGCCGGCGGAAGTTCTTACCTTGGAGAAAGCGGCAGTTGCAGAAGGTTTCAGGTTTCTTACGCGCCTGATTTCGGAGTGGCACTCTGGAACTAATCGCTTCAATGCGCCCGGTGAATGTCTCATGGCAGCGTATTCGAACCAGCAAGTCATAGGAATCGGAGGACTATCAGTTGACCCCTATAATAACCCCGATACCGCAAGGCTACGGCGAGTTTACGTGGCACCTGCGGCGAGGAATCAACACGTCGGTCAGGCGCTGGTAAACGCGTTGGTTGCACAGGCTGCTCTTCACTTTCAGAAGATGCGTCTTTCCACCGATACTTCTGGAGGCGACGCGTTTTACCTGCGCTGCGGTTTCATGCGAATAGAAGATGTCCATGCCACTCACATCATGGAGCTGGTCAACGCCTGATCAGGCAGATTTCGGCCAGAAGCAGACATTGAGCAAACAGCTTCGGGCAGTAGCAAAAACTGTCGCCCCAGAAACGCGTTCTTTATTCAGCACCTGCCCAAACGCCCCGCACAACAGGGTAATCAGAAAAGATTCTTTGCTTTCTTAATGCCTTAACCGACGTCGAATTCCCTCCTCCGTATCCTGGCGTTCTGCCTCTCGCTCATACGTTTTGACCATTCCCGTCAGAAGGGATGACGATAGGAAGGGATGGGTAAACTGCAAAGCGTCGGCCCAATTGCGATATTTATCCGCAAGCTCCCGCTCCTGATTGCCGCCTTCACCACGCCAATGAGCCCCACGCGCATTGTAAAGCCCCGTATGCGCACCACTGGCGACATCCTCAGACTGCAAGTCCTCCATGACATCGCGAACAACTTCATTCGGCCAAATGCCATCCTTACCGGAAGAGGCGTGAGAGAGAAGCTTGCCAATACAAACGTCAGCGATATCTCCTCGATCTAAATCAGCGCAAGATGATCTGACTGCTGATATCCAATCCAAGAGCTTTTGACCTTGCTCCTCTACAGTTGCCTTGTCCTGACCCGGGATGCGTTCCAAAGCATCAAGGAGCCTATATCCGCGTGTCGCTAGATGCTCACGGTCTCCGTCAACTCGAAATTCTGGTGGATCCTCCCCGCGATCTTTACGCTTGTACGCCCAAACTACCGCTTGTACGAACATTTCGGGATGTTCCTCGATGTAGCGTTCTAAGTTTGGAATCTGATGCCCTTCGCCTCCCCGGAAGGAGCGCGCTAGAACATCGAGGTAAGCAAACTCAAGCCCAGCTTTTTCCTCCGCTGATACATCCGCGTTGTTATTGAGTAATTCAAACGCACGCTGAAGATCGTAATCGCTTAGCTGGAACTCACCCGGCTTATCATGTCCTCCGTAAGCCATGGCAGAAAGCATGTGAACAAGAAGATTGGGGCGTATATCTTCAAGCTTAAAATGAATTGAAGCAAAGGCTGCTATAGGGCGCCCAGCGGCTATCAAGCGGCGAACGCTTTCGTTGTTATCTTCGACTGAATCGAAAATGTATTGTGGGGTCACCTCATCCCAATAACGAGCGCGTACGTCTGCCGGAAGTTCTTCAACAAGTCCCCAAGTCGAAGCGCGATACGGCGAGAGAAGCAAGATAGAGAGCGCTTCATCCGTTGTGATTTTTTCTTGCAGGTCGGTATAGATCGCCTTCACTTGATCGCCCCCCAAACTCCATAGCGCTCCGGAAAGTATGCCATCCCGACCCGAGTCTTCCGAAGTAGAACGTAGGCACTGAAGGATCATCTCTTCGACTTGTTCGTCGTGGAGTATTCCGGACACTAATAGAGAGCCTATTTGTCGCTGAGAGTTACCATTTTTAGAAAGTGAAAAAATGCCAAGGAGACCTTTTTCTCGCACGATGTCTGCCAGGGCTTCGAAGCGAAGCTTTTCGATACGTCGCTCGCGAGCCTGAAAATCCATCCCTTCGTCCTCTAGCTCATCCGCTGATTCGTGCACCCATCCCTGCCGAAACAACCACTCATGCTTGTTGACGATGTCTTGGGGCTGCATGGCGGTATAGACGGCTTTAGCTCTTTCTGTAAAATTTACTTGACCCTTCTTCTCAATCTTATTTTGACCTCGGCGAGAAAGGACGGTGATACGGATTTTTTCTCGGACTTTCGCAATGTCCTCATCGGTGGCGCCGTTGTCGTGCCATTCTTCGATAATCTCCCAAACCCGCCCCTGATCGTCGCTCGCGAGTGAGCGCAATCTAGAGACCAAATCACACAACATTTCGGCAGTGTAGGACGTCCGGCAAAGTGCCAACGCTACCGTCTCTCTAACAAACGCGTGAATTTGTTCCAAAGTTTTAAAAGGCTCACCATGGCCATAGCCATCCTGGCGCCATTTTGGCTTATGGTTATAGTGGCCGACGCGGTCACCAAAATCGCCAAACTGCTGCAGGCAAACTTTCCAGCCTATTGCGGGATGTTTATCCAAAAGCATGCGGACTGCCTTAAGGCGCATTTCATTATCCGCTGCTGTTTGAGGCATCCAAGCGCGAAAGATAGAACTTAGGGAACTGATCGGTTTATTCGACCAATTATCCTTAATTTCAACCTCGGCTAGTCGACCAAGGATCTTAATCACCCGAGGAAATGTGGACGGATTCCAAGCCAGCCCCTCGAGCGCCCACAGCAATCCAGTCCGTGGACACGCTGAACCAAAAAATCCGGAGTTAACGGGTCTCAACAAACCTATCACTTGGGAGTTCAAGGTACGTAAATCGCGGTCAATGATGCTCAAAAACTCATCCGGAGCAGCCTCTGCATAAAGTGGCAGATCTCGATCGTTCGCTTCCAGTTTCCTAGTATTGATAGGCTCAAGGAGGTCGCGCACTAACTTCGCCGCTTCATACTCGCCGTTGAAACCGAGACGACTTCCGAAAAGATTTTTGCCATGCACGGCAAGTAAAACTAGAGATTCAGAAATACCTTCACGCACAGCCCCTGAGAACTCACGACGCTTCCCCTGAGCGGCAGCAGCCCAACGATCTTCTTCAGGCAGGTCGAGCGCCGGATCATCTTCTTCCAAAACCAACTTCGCTACGTGCAGAAACCGTTCTAGATCACTTTCTGTGATCGAACCGGAGATTGCGAACAGAGAGTCGATTTTTGAAACAACCCCGCGATACCCTCCTATGGACCAAACCGGTGAATCATTAAGCCGCAACAGTTCAACAACGCGCTTTTCAAGCACCTCGAACTTAATTTCTCCCGCCATGCGAGATAGGGCGGTTCGATCAGCCTCGTTCAACGTATCCCAAGCACCAATCAGTACAAGCGGTATCAGTCCGGATGAAGTTTCGTGATCAGAAGCCCAAACGGGGGCGCGGACTGCTTGATTGTCACAGAGCTGGCGCCTAAGCACGGTCAAAGAACGACCAGAGGCGTTCGTTAATTGCCTAATTTGGTCTCGGGTTTTAGCCATCGCTTCCAGCGCCTTCGTGAACGCCTCGTGCCCAAGCGGCTCTAAAACAATATCAGGCTTGCCATTAATGGCATTACGGGGATAGATCACTATTGTTCGAAGCGAAGCGGTGAATGGACCAAACTCTCGTTCCACATCACGCGTGTGAGCGACAGCAATGAAATCGGTAGCGCCTTGGGCTAGCTTTGGTAGAACTCCAGGCCGGTCAAAGACGAGCACGCGGTCTTGGAAACACTGGAGTTCAGGAGTAGCAAGTACTTGACTTAGGAAAGCAAGTGCCTCTTCGACTGAGTCTGCTGCGATAACCAGCGGACTAAAGCTATCCTTCTCAAAGAAGGATTTGATCCGGCCATACCAAACATCCTTGGCTGTAGCGAAGAGAAGGGGATGAAGAGGCGGCTCCGCAACGTTCGCCCAATCGGTCCAGCATCGTTCAAGAGTTCTGGCGCCTTCAAAGGGGAGCTCCACCTGGTTCGCAAACCAAACCTGCGCGGCTGGAGACTGCTCTATCCACTGCTCGAGATCGCTAGAGTCATAGGCGCGGACATCCTTCCATAGATCTTTCGCCTTCATTGTAGCGATCCAAGCTGCTTTGCTCGGCCATCGGCGAGGAGTAACAAAGACAAAAGTAATACTCTCTCGATTCTTCACGTTTGCCCGTACGCTTTTGGCAAAGTCCTCGTTCGCCTTTCCTTTAATGTCTTCTGTTACCCCGAACTCCCATCCAGACACACCGACGGGTACCCATGGTGTACCGACATTAGCCTCTAGAAGACCATCCCACCCTGGACGCTCAGCATCGTCGTTGCCGGGAAAATCAACTTTTTCCAGATCACGTGCTGTGGAATGGATCAACGTGCGCAACAGAACTGAAAATTTAGTACGTGCCTGAATGGTGGTGGTAAACCAATTCGAAAGTTGATTAGCTTGCACGCTCAAAAATGGAGGTACGTACGCACGGACCTTTTCAGCGGCATCCGATGCCATCCCTGCCCTCGCCTCAAACGCGGTTTGCAAATCAAGAATCGTTTTGGCTGACACGCCGAAAGCACGCTCCAAGCGGGAAGCCATGTCTGCCGTTGCCGAAACCTTCCCATTAAGAAAATTCGACAAGCCGGGACGACTGATACCAATCAGCTTCGCCGCGTCAGTCACGGTTAAGCTTCTTGGTTTGAGGATATTCTCACGAACGTAGACGCCGGGGTGGGATGGTATCAGCTGATTACTCATTGAGCGCACCGTCAATTTGTAATGTGTAAGGCTACACCTTACACCTACGGTATTTAAGGTCAAATTTATTATGCCCCCCAGCTCACCGGGGCCAATTGCTGATTGGTGACTGTCCGCTTTTGGCCGGTTTCTGCCTGTCACGAACGACTGAAATCGTCCCACAGCCTACGGTCAGCAGGACATCTGGGTATCTTTATTGTACGGTGCCAAAATTGAATCTACAGGCTTCTACGCTCACTTTCGTCACCATGGCACTCGCTTATTCGGCGAACGCGGAATATCAAGCGTTTGTTGCAATGATCTGATTTGAAAGATGGTGCAATATACCTATGAATTCGAGGCCTACACGAACGGCTTCCAACCGGTGAACGCCCTACTTTGAGAGAACGATCCTCGTGGAGTCCTTTCCAGACGAATCGCACGAATTAAACGCCACCCACTATATTTTCGGCCCGTTCTGCGTCGTGCCCGCGAAAAGGTTGCTTGAAAAAAATGGAGCTCCAGTTGAAATCGGGGGGCGAGCACTGGATTTATTAATCGCCTTACTGGTACGACCGGGCAGGGTGCTGACCAAGAGCGAACTGATCAAGCAGGTATGGCCCGATATTATTGTCGAGGAGGGCAGTCTGCGTTTTCACATGACAACCCTGCGGCGTATTCTCGGTGATGGTGACGCGCATGCGCGATACATCGCCACGCAGGTAGGTGTGGGATATGCATTTGTGGCTCCGCTGGAAGTACAACTTGCCGGGAGCCAACAAGCACTTATCGCTGCAGAAAACAGCGGCAGCGACCCAGTAAACAACTCATGTCATTTACCTCCGCGTGCGAAGCTGTTCGGACGCGAGATCGATCTGCAATTAGTTGTCGATCACATGCTACAGCCCAAACTGTTTACCATCGTCGGCCCCGGGGGCGTTGGTAAAACCAGCCTTGCCATCGAGGTGGCGCACCGCATTTGCGCACAGGGTTACCAGACTGCCCGTTTCGTCGATCTAGCTCAGGTCGAAGATCAATCGCTAGTGCTTTCGGCGCTGGCCAGATCTCTAGAGATACCGGTTCAGGCCGAAGACTCCCTTTATGTACTGCTCGCGCATTTGCGCACGCAGAGAGTGTTGCTGGTACTCGACAACTGCGAACATTTGATCGATGCGGTTTCAGCGATCGTTGAGCGAATCAGTGATGCGGCCCCGAATGTCGGGGTTTTGGCGACCAGTCGCGAACCACTGCGAGCCCGTGGCGAATACGTTCACTGGCTAAACCCTCTCGAATTTCCACGCGAACCTCAGCACCTTTCTATCGATGAGTTGCTGGGTTTTTCAGCGATCAGACTGTTTGTCGAGCGTGCATCATCGGGTAACACAGCACTGGTGCTGGACGATGATGATGCGCAATTGATTGCCGACATGTGCCAACGTCTGGAGGGTATGGCACTGCCGATCGAACTGGCGGCAATGCGCGTTGCAAGCCATGGAATGAAATCCACGCACGCATTGCTGGGCGAGCGTTTTTCACTGGGCTGGTCAGGACGCAGGACGGCTTTGCCACGGCATCAAACGCTGCGCGCGATGCTCGATTGGAGCTACGACCTGCTGTCGCCGCTCCAGGGGCTGGCGCTGGAGCGGCTTTCGGTTTTCGTCGGACCGTTTTCGCAAGAAGCGGCGTCCCAAGTCATCGCCGACACCCAGATCGACACTGCCGCGGCAGCGGCGATACTCGATGAGTTGGTCTGTAAAGGTCTGGTCACCATCGATCACAGCGACTTAAGGTGGACCTACCGCCTGCTGGAGATGACACGCGCTTACACTCGGGAAAAGCTGGCCACTCGAGGTGATGTCGAGGTCAACGCTTTGGCATTCAGGCATGCAGCTTTCTATATGGATCTGCTAGGACGCGTAGGCACCTCGCCCAATGAGATTTTCGACAATTCGGAGCGCCTTGCCAGTCAGTTGGGCAACGTCAGGAGTTCGCTGGAGTGGAGCTTCGGGCCGCAGGGTGATCCAGGGCTCGCGCTACCACTGGCAGCGGCCAGCGCACCGCTGTTTTTGCACTTTTCGTTATTGGTCGAGTGCCGGACCTGGTGCACCAGGGCGGCTGAGTTGCTGGAACTGGGGTACTTCGGCACCCCTACCGAAATGGAGTTGCAAGCCGCGCTCGGCTTGGTACTGATGTTCACCCGTGGCAACAGCGAGGCGGCAGAGAAGGCGCTACTCAGGGCACTCGACATCGCCATTGCGTTGTCAGATTACTGGTCGCAACTCCGGTTGCTCGGACGACTACAGATTTTCTATGAGCGCATCGGAGATTTCGCTTCTTCTCTGGCATGGGCTGAGCAAGCCAGCGAGGTCGGCAACATTTTGAACAAGCCTGAAGCGATTGCCATTGCCGCTTCGCTTGCCGGTATTTCCCACCACCTGCTTGGCAACCAGCCACTTGCTCGACAGCAACTGGAAAGCTCATTACGTAACAGCTTGCCTTCAAAACGCAGTGGCACGATCTACTACGGTTTTGACCATCGTAATCGCACCGGATTGGCATTGGCTCGAACCCTCTGGCTGCAGGGCTTTCCTGACCAGGCCCGACACTGGGCCGAACAGATAGAGGCCGAGGCCTCTGCTCTGCAGCATTCGGTCACTTACTGCATTGCGATGGTCTGGATTCTTTGCATTTACATCTGGACCGGAGATTTGCAGAAGGCTGCGGCGAGTCTTGAGCGCTTCGCCAAGGTCGCCGAATCCAATGCACTTGGCCCTTACATTGCCGCAGCACATGGCCTGCATGCGGCGATTGCCATCCGCGCCGAGCAGCCCGACAATTCCGTCGCGGTGCTCGAAGAAAGCCTGAAGCAGCTGCACGGCATGCGTTACGAACTGCTCACGACCTCATTCGAAATCGCGCTGGCCGAAGGTTTGATTCTGAGTCATCAATATGAAAAAGCCCGGATATTGGTGGACGGTACGATCAGCCATTGCCGCGCCAGCGGTGACGCTTTTGCGCTGCCGGAATTGCTGCGAATCAAGTCGGGCCTTATCAGGGTCATGGACGGCGATGACGAGCTCCAGGCGTCGGCCGTGCTCGAGCAAGCGCGTGTGTTAAGTCGGGAGCAGGGTGCTTGGGCTTGGGAGTTAAGGGCATCAATGGACTTGGCCAAGTCATGGCTGGAACGGGGCAATCGCCTGCAAGCGCGGGAATTGCTCAGGGAGTGCCGTGAGCGGGTAACGGAAGGCTTCGACACACTGGATGTGCGCCGACTGGAAGCACTTTGGGAGAAAACTTTGGGCGACTCGCCCCCGTCGTGATTACGCTGTCCGGAGCGAAACGATCGCTACGTGTCGGCAACGTCAATTAACGGGGGTAATCAGTGCGGCCATCTTTACCAATTCGGCAAGCGAGCGGGCTTTCATTTTGCGCATGACTTTGCCTCGATGAGCCTTGACCGTGATTTCGCTGATGTTGAGGTCGGCTGCGATGATTTTGTTTAATCGTCCGCTGACCACCGATGCCATTATCTCTTGTTCGCGAGGCGTCAGGGTTTGGTAGGCCTCCAACAAGGTGCGCAGGTTTTTTTCGCCCTCAAGTGTAGCCTGGCTAATTTCTAGCGCATCGGCCATGGCCTTTAACAACACATCATCGCTGAAAGGTTTGGTAAGGAACTCCACCGCCCCGGCTTTCAATGCCCGAACCGTTAACGGGATATCACCATAGCCGGTGATGAATATGATGGGGATTTTGCGCCTGTCGCCGGCGATCGTTGTTTGCAGATCGAGGCCATTGAGGTCCGGTAGATTGATGTCCAGCACCAGGCAGCTGGGCACGAGCGGCCGAGGCGCATTGAGAAAGTCCTGAGCTGACTCGAAAAGTCGCGGCTGCCATCCCGCGAAGCGAATCAACAGCTCCAGCGATTCACGCACGGAGACATCGTCATCTACGACAAATACGACGGGCGTGTCATGGTGCATCGGTGATGCTCCGTATCCAGGGGCAAAGGCGTTTTTCGGGTTCAAGAGACAGCTCCTTGGTTATTCGGCCTGGTTCAATCAAACGGAAGCGCGGCGCTCAATGCCTTGAGCAGTTGCGCCTCGCTGAAAGGTTTGATCAGACACTCCACGACGTCACCGTGGCGAAGTTGTGATTGCTCGCTGGCATCTTCAAGAGCGGTGATGAAAATGACCGGTATACGGTACCCGCGACGCAACAATTCTTTCAGTAGATCCGGCCCAGACATGCCCGGCATAGCCACGTCCAGAATGAGGCAGCGTGTGAGATCGGGATAATCGGATGACAGGTATTCCTGGGCCGAAGCGAACGCCTGGACTGCGAAGCCGAACTCCTTGATCAGGTCTGGCAACGATTCACGAACCGACTCATCGTCGTCGACGACTGAAACGAGCAGAGGAATGCCCATCAATTACCCTCCATAGCATGGTCGGAGATGTCATTAGCGTCCGGCTTGACGATGGATTCCATTGTTCCTGCGAGGGAAGCAGACCGAAGCGGGATGGTAAAGAGGAAGGTTGCCCCCGGTCCGTCGTTGGCGCGAGCCCAAAGCTTGCCAGCGTGGCGTTCTATAATGGAGCGGCTAATGGACAGGCCCACCCCCATTCCGGCACTTTTCGTGGTGTAAAAAGCGTTGAAAATACGTTCCATGTCCTGAGGATCAACACCGATTCCGCTGTCCTTGACCGCAAGGAAAACGCTTTGATCCTCCGTCAGACCGGTGCTGACAACCATCTGCCGGGAGCGACCGGTGGTGGTGTTCATCGCCTCCGCGGCGTTCATGATCAGGTTGAGAATGACCTGCTGGAGTTGAACCCTGTCACCCTTGACCAGCGGCAATGCATCGGCGAATTGTGGATGAAGCACGACACGGCTACGTTGCAGTTCACCCAGCAGCAAGGCGATGACTTCCCGGGTCGCGTCGTTGAGGTCGACGTTTTCGATCGTAATGCTTTTTTTCGAGAACAACGCCCGCAATCTGTTGATCACATCGGCGGCTCGATTGCCGTCGCGAATAGTGCGTCGCGCGGTTTCCCGGGCGCCATCGACATTCGGCGGATCGGCCCCGAGCATGCGCAGACAGGTACTGGCGTTGGTGATAATCCCGGCGAGAGGTTGATTGACCTCGTGGGCAATCGAGGCGGTAACCGCTCCGAGGCTTGCCACCCTTGCCAGGTGCGTCAGTTCGGAGCGGGCCTTGCTCAGGACTTCCTCGGCCTGTCGGCACTGAGTGATGTCCTGTAGCGCGGCGATATATTCCAGGCCTTCTTCAGGATCCTTGATCGAGTGCGCAACCAAACGCACATATTTAACCGTTCCATCGGGCATCAGCAGTCGATGCTCGTGCTCGAAGTCACGGCCCTTGCGGCGTTGCCGTCTGATCATTTCCCGATGGCTCGATATGTCGTCCGGGTGAATGCGCCGGTAGATGGCGTCGAAGCCAGGTGTGGTTGCCGAATCTAGTTCGAGGATACGGTAGACCTCATCGGACCAGGTGATCTCGTCGGTGCTGACTCGCCAGGAAAACGTACCTGTGGCGCTCAGGCGTTGGGCTTTGGCAAGAAAGGCCTCACTCTGCTTGAGCGCAGCTTCGGCGCGCACACGATCAATGGCGATACTGGCAAGGTGAGTGAACTGCGCGATCAGATTCTGCTGCTCCGGTGAAAGCGGTTCGGCTTCCCGGTGCAATACCGAAAGAACGCCCGTGATCGCTCCGCTGTTAGAGGTGATCGGCATTGAACAGAGTCCCCGGAAATCGTGGGAGCGGGCCGTCGTGCACCAGCCATTCCAGCGTGATTCGTGCGACAGGTTGTTGGAGATGATCGTCGTGTTGAAGGAGGCCGCCATGACAATAGGGCAGCGCTCGGCGCGAAGCGGCTTGTCGTCCGCCCCCGGCAACAAGCCGGCCGGCATGTTTGTCGGCGCGCCCTGATGCATTCGCAACGCATGCTCCTGTGCACCTTCGGAGCGCTTCAGATCGACCAGCACAACACTGGCAACACTCCGCTCGAGAAAGACTTCCACCAGTTCGCAAAGTGTTTGCAGGATCACCGGCAGCGACGAGCCTCCAGCCATCAAGCCAAGCAGGCGTTTCTCGCCATCGAGCAACATCTCGGCCCGTTTGCGGTCTTCGATGTCAGTGTTCTCGCCATACCATCGCAGCACTCGGCCAGCTTCATCCCGTTGTGGCACAGCCCTGATCAGGAACCAGCGGTAAGTTCCATCGAAGCGTCGCAGGCGAGCTTCGTGTTCACCGGAATGACCCGATTGCAAAAGTCCTCGCCAGTAGACCTCCAGCTGTTCCGCTTCGTCGGGATGGATTGAGGCCGTCCAGCCGTTACCGCAAGCTTCGCTGAGCGTTATGCCGGTGTAATCGCACCAGCGTTGATTGACGAAGCTCACGCTTCCTTCAGGCGAAGCGCTCCATACAAACCCGGGCACGGCATCGATGATATTGCGCAGGCGATCCTCTGAGGCGCTGACTTCTGCAAGGGCTTCTGCAATCAGTGCCTTGTCGCGCCGGCGCTCATCGATATCGACCTGCAACACGCACCAGCGGGTAATGTTCCCCTGAGTGTCGCGCAATGGCAGACCACGAACATGAAACCAATGGTAAACGCCGTCTGAGCGGCGAATCCGGTGCTCGATCATATAGGGTTCGCCGGTCGTGACTGAGTGCGTCCAGGCCGCGATAACTGATGGTAGATCTTCGGGATGCACGGTATCGCTGGCAGCCCAGTTCTTCAGGACATCAAGGGGGCAACCAATGTAGTCCTGAATCTGGCGATTGACTTGTTCCAACTCACCCGTCGGCTTCATAAATGCGACCATCGCCGGGATGCTGTCGATGATCAGGTCGACGTCAAAGGGTTTTTCCACATCGCCTGTTCCGACCGGCTCGCGGGATTGGGTTTGAGTGCCCAGCGCGCACCACTTGTCCGGATCGTCGGCGGTCGCCTCCAGCCTTGAGAAACGCCAGGCAAACTGGCGATAGGTACCGTCGTTGCACAAGAGGCGGGCGGCGACCTGCTGAGACGCGTCCATGCCTGCAGCCATACGCAAACGCTCGAGCAGTTCGGCGCGATCGTCTGGATGAATCGCCAACTGCCAGTGGTTCGCTAGCGAATCGTGTTGATTGCGTCCGGTATAGTCCTGCCACTGCCGGTTGACGTAATCGACAAAGCCATCCGGCCGTGCGGTCAAAACCACACCCGGCAGCGCGTCGATGACGCGCTTGAGGTCAGTTGCCATACCGTTTCTCATAGTGCTGTCGCCATTGAACAAAGATGCGCCTTTGGCCGGCGCTCGCCCATCATACTTTGGTGTCGCTGAAAGCGAATAGCCACCACGTTGCATCTTTGAAAGCAACGTACAGACCCTGCGCAAAATTCGAACGTCACTCTGTATGCCAGTGTATTGGTGGCGACTGTGGTTACATCAACATGCAAACGCCACGCTTCGCGAAACACCGCAGATACACCCCCCGACCAGCATAGGCAACGGTTTCAACGTCACTCGACGATTGAATGAATTCAACGTGACGTGTGTTTTCCTGCCATTGCACTCGGCAGGGCAGAGCGTCCACGGAGCAGGCTCGGAAATTATGAAAGCGGTGGTAATGCATGCGTTTGGAGAACCTGGGGTCATGTCACTGGAGGACATTCAGTTGGCAGCGCCAGGCCCTGGTCACGCGCTCGTCACGGTTAAGGCAGCGGGCATCAATTTCATGGACACCGGCACCCGCCGGGGACTGGGCGCAGCGTTGTCGTTGCCACTCACCCCCGGTGTGGAGGGCGCAGGCATCGTCACGGCCGTCGGGCCGGGCGTGAGCGAAGTCCAGCCCGGCGATCGTGTGGCTTGGCACTACGTACCTGGCAGTTATGCGCAGCAAGTGCTGGCGCCGGTCAGTCAACTGGTGCCTCTGTCCGACGCCATTGACTTTGACACGGCCGCGACTCTGATGATGCAGGGCTTGACGGCCAGCAACCTGGTTCACCGCGTGCATGCCATAGGTCCGGGTGACATAGCCTTCGTGCATGCCGCCGCTGGCGGAGTAGGGCAGATGCTCACTCAAATGATCAAATTGCGCGGTGGCAAGGTGATCGGGCGCGTTTCGCAGGCCGACAAGGTCGACGCGGTCATTGCTGCCGGGGCCGACTATGTCGTGATCGGCCGTGCAAGCCAGGTCGCCAGTCAGGTTCTGCGCCTGACAGAAGGCCGGCGGGTCAATGTGGTATACGACGGCACCGGTGCAGAAGGATTCGCCGACTCGGTAAGCCTGCTCGATTACTTCGGCACGCTGGCGCTGTATGGCCCGTTCATGGACCCGATTGCGCCTATCGATATTTTTTCCCTGCCGCGCAGCATCAAACTGACTTATCCGTCGGTCATGCATTTTGTGCGCAGCCGTGAAGCCTTGCTGGAGCAATCCCGCGCGTTGTTCGACTGGGTGACAGCGGGCAAGTTGAAAGTCGTGATCGGGCGGCGTTATTCGTTGGCGCAAGCCGAGCAGGCGCATCGTGATATCGAGTCGCGCCAAACGTCCGGCAAGCTGATAATCAACCCGTAACTGGCATCGTCTCGCTTATCAATTTTGTCCGGAGCTACCACGATGAACTGGTAAATACTTGAGCATTAGATCACTGCGTGCTGCACGTCTTCGGACCTTTGTAGCCACGCCAGATCAGCAGGGCGGCCAGAACCTGGCTGCTTGCGAAAAACATGAACAGATCTTGCGCGGTCCATCGCGCATCCAAAAGAACACCGGCAATAAACGGCGAGATAATTGCGCCGATGCGCCCCGTGGCAAGGACCACACCAACGCCGGTCGTACGAATGGTTGTCTCGAATGCCTGGGGCGCCAGAATGAAGATCGCCGCGATAGCACCATTGAGCAACAGGCCCGTGATGATGCAGGCACCTATGGCTAGGTCAGCCGCACCTGCGACCGGCACGATCACCATCATCACGCCGCCATTGAAAAGCAGAAAACTCAGCAGCAATCGCCGGCAGCCCAAACGATTGGCTGCCAGCCCCATCAGGAGCGCCCCGGACATACCGCCGAGACAAAGCAGCACGCCACTGACAGCTCCCTGCTTTTCGGAAAACCCGTTTTGGGTCATCAAGGTTGGCGTCCAGCTCATCACAAAGTAGAAGCACGCCATCAGCAACAGCAGAGCCATTGCAAGGGCTATGGTTTGCGCCCACTGGCCTGCGGCAAACAACTGTCGATATTTTGCGTAGAGCGAGCTTGCGGTGGGCGCGTGAACCGATCGTTGATCCAGCTGGAGAAACTGGCGCGATTCACTCAGCCAGATCGCGCCCGTCAAGGCTGTCGCCAACGTGATCAGCCCACCCAGCAAAAAGACATACCGCCAGCCGGCGCTGGCATTCAGCGCGTGGGCCGACAGGCCGCCGAGACTGGCACCGAATGCGAAGGCCATCGATTGCAGGGCGAGTGCAAGATGTCGGCGGCTGACACTGGCCCGCTCGTAAGTCAGGACATTGGCAGCTATTAGCACCAGGCCGGTACCGCCCCCCGTAAAGAAGCGCAAAACCATTAGCCAGCCGTGGTCCGGGCTCCAGAACGATAGCAGCATGGTCGCGCCACTGAGTACCAGCCCGGTCAGCAATATCGGCCGCCGCCCGTAACGATCGGCCCACGGCCCGGCGAGGAAGGAACCGAGCGCCATGCCCACCAGGCTGGCGCTCAGCAGCATGCCGATTTGCGACCCCGACAATGCCCATTCTTTCGCAACGCTGCTGGCGGTGAACGCCATGGCCATCACATCCATGCCGTCAATCACATTGAACAGCATGCAAAGGCCGATGATCCGCCATTGCGAGGAGGACATGGCACTGGTATCGGCCTCCCTGGACATTGTTTTTGCGCGCATCGGTGTTTCCTGGACGTTCTTGTTTTCGACAAGGCTCCCATGCTGGCAACGCGCGTTAGCGCCGTCGAGCTTTTTTTACTCGCCGATGTAAAGGCCAAGCCAGTCGGCACTCGCCTTGATACCAAGGTATCGACCAACACCATTGTGTAATCGCCCTTGAGTCCTGCCGGTGATTTGATCGGCGTGCGTCGACTGCGCTGTTACAGATGACGCCGCTCAAAACCTGCGATCTGGCACCCCAGGTTAACCCGACCCGGTCGTGGCAGCAGGGCACCGACATCCAAAGGAGATTCATCATGCATGTGGCTTCCCCCGTTATTACATGGCGCAGGCGCGTCCAGGCAGGCGTACTCGGTATTGCGACCTTGGCGGCCAGTTGCGGTGCGTGGGCGGCCAGCACTGCTGCTGAACAGCCGAGTGCGACTGCTACTGTGGCTCAGTCGCAAGCCATTCGTCCGTACCGAATTCATGTCGACGAAGCGCAATTGACCGACCTGCGAAAACGCATCGCCGATACCCGCTGGCCTGACAAAGAAACAGTGGGTGACGTCTCCCAAGGCGTGCAACTGGCGCAGGTTCAGGAATTGGTCAAGTACTGGGGCAACGGCTACGACTGGCGTAAAGCCGAGGCGAAACTTAATGCATTGCCCGAATTCGTCACCACCATCGACGGTGTCGACATTCAATTCATTCATGTTCGCTCGCGCAACCCCAATGCCATGCCGCTGATCCTGACCCACGGCTGGCCGGGCTCGCAGTTTGAGTTCCTCAGCACCATCGGTCCGTTGACTGATCCAACGGCGTACGGCGGGCGGGTGGAAGATTCTTTTGATGTCGTCATCCCGTCGATTCCGGGCCATGGTTTTTCCGGCAAGCCGACTGAGCTTGGTTGGGGCCCTGACCGTGTGGCGAAAGCCTGGGATGTACTGATGAAACGCCTCGGTTACAGCCATTACGTTTCGCAGGGGGGCGACCACGGCTCGGTCATCTCCGATGCCTTGGGCCGCCTCGGACCGCCCGGTTTGCTGGGCATTCACTTGAACATGCCGGCCACTGTGCCGCCAGAACTGGTCAAACCGATCAACAGTGGTGATCCGGCACCGGCCGGGCTGACCGAGCCTGAGCGTACCGCCTACAACGCCCTCAGCACGTTCTTCGGTCGTAACGCGGCCTACGGCGCCATGATGGTCACTCGTCCGCAGACTATCGGCTACCTGCTGGCTGATTCACCCGCCGGCACTGCTGCGTGGATGTATGAAAAGTTCGCTGCCTGGACCGACAGTGACGGTCACCCCGAACGCGTCCTCAGCCGCGATGAAATGCTTGATGACATCAGTCTTTATTGGCTGACCGACAGTGGTGCGTCGTCCTCCCGTTTCTACTGGGAGAACAACAACAATAACTTCAGCGCAGCAGCGCAGAAGACCGCCGACATCAAGGTGCCCGTGGCGATCACTGTGTTCCCCCATGAAATCTACCGCGCGCCGAAAGTCTGGGCAGAGCGCGCCTACCCATCGCTGTCCTATTACAAAGAAGTCAGCAAGGGCGGCCATTTCGCCGCGTGGGAACAGCCTCAACTGTTCAGCGAAGAACTGCGCGAAGCCTTCCGGCCCCTGCGGACCGGTGCGCAGAAAAACTCAACCCATTGAAACTTTCCATCACTCTGATCTGAGCACAGGGAGCCGCGCGAGCGCGGTTCTCTTGGGAGACCCATAATGAAAACCGTCGCGTTGAATCACACTGCAGTTTCACGGCATCGCACGCTGTCCGCGCGATCCATTCTGGCGATTGCCTTGCTGCAAGCGGGTGCGCTGAGCATGGCGTCCTCGGCAGCGTATGCGGCTGAAGTACCTGCCGGAACCATCGCCCCAATCACTGCCGGCAGTAACGTTTCCTTCGGGCCCTTAAAGCATGTCAAGGCGGGTTTGCTGGACGTTGCTTATGCCGAAATGGGGCCGGCTGATGGCCCGGTCGTGATCCTGCTGCATGGCTGGCCTTACGACATTCACAGTTATACCGACGTCGCGCCGGCGCTGGCGCAGAAGGGGTATCGCGTATTGATTCCCTATGCGCGCGGTTATGGCGACACGCGTTTTCTTTCCGCCAAAACGATCCGCAATGGTCAGCCCGCTGCATTGGCGAGCGACCTGATTGACTTCATGGATGCCCTGAAGATCAAGCAAGCCGTTCTCGGCGGCTATGACTGGGGCGCACGCACCGCTGACATCGTCGCGGCCCTCTGGCCTGAACGGGTCAAGGCGCTGGTCGCGGTGAGCGGTTACCTGATCGGCAGCCAGGAAGCCGGCAAGGCACCGTTGCCACCCGCCGCCGAATTGCAGTGGTGGTATCAGTTCTACTTCGCGACAGAGCGTGGCCGTCTGGGCTACGAGAAAAACACCCATGACTTCGCCAAATTGATCTGGAAGCTGGCCTCGCCGCAGTGGCATTTCGACGACGCGACCTACAACCGAAGCGCCGCCGCTTTGCAGAATCCGGATCACGTTGCCGTGTCCATTTTCAACTATCGCTGGCGCCTGGGACTGGTCAAGGGCGAGGCCAAATACGACGCGCTGGAGAAAAAACTCGCGGCCTTTCCATCCATCAGTGTGCCAACCATCACCATGGAGGGTGACGCCAATGGCGCACCGCATCCACCTGCCGAGGCGTACGCCAAGCGTTTCACCGGCAAATATGAGTACCGGTTGATCAGCGGTGGTGTCGGTCACAACTTGCCGCAAGAAGCACCACAAGCTTTCGCCCAGGCGGTGATCGATGCCGATCACCTTTGAGAACCGGCTGAAAGGATGGCAACCATGAAACTCAAATATCTGGCAGTGATGTCGGCTGCCATTGCAAGCGCCGCATTGACCGCCACCGGTGTCGCCCTGGGCGACGCCGGTCATGGCGAAGCCTCACCGATCTATGGCGTGAAGTTGCCTGAAAACTATCGCTTGTGGCCGATGATTGCCCCGGCGCAGGAAGCGGCACCGTTGGACGAACTGCGAGCCGTGCTGGGCAATGACCTGGCCATCAAGGCATATCAGGGTTCGACGTTGCCATTCCCTGACGGCACGGTACTGGTAAAGCTTGCCTGGAAGCATGTGCAGTCCCCGGAATTCGAGCCGGCGTCCATCCCGGGCGCGGCCACGACCGTGCAGGTCATGGTCAAGGACTCGAAGAAATATGCAGCAACCGGAGGCTGGGGATTCGGTCGGTTTATCAACGATAAACCGGCCGATGAAGCCCAGCATCAAACCTGCTTCGCCTGTCACCAGGCGCGAGTGCGCAATCACGATTTTGTCTTCACTCGCTTCGCCCCCTGATTTCCCGTCAAACCTGGAGATTGCAATGAAAAAAGTAGTGGCCGCGCTGGCCGTCGCCGTCAGCCTGAGTGTGGGTACACACGCCTGGGCACAAACTGAAAAGCCCACGATCGTGCTCGTCCACGGCGCCTTTGCCGATGCGTCGAGCTGGAATGGGGTGGTGAAGATTCTCGAGAAAGATGGTTACCCGGTGGTTGCTGCCGCCAACCCACTGCGCGGTGTAAAAAGCGATGGCGCGGCCATCTCGGCATTGCTGACGAGTATTCATTCGCCTGTAGTACTGGTCGGCCATTCCTATGGAGGCAACGTCATCAGTGATGCGGCCAACGATCATGCCAACGTCAAAGCGCTGGTGTATGTCAGTGCGTTTGCACCCGAGGCTGGGGAAACGGTCGCCGGGCTGGCAGGCAAATTCCCGGGCAGCACGCTGGGTCCAACCCTGGCTGCGCCTGTACCGTTGGCCGATGGCGGCAAGGACTTGTACATCCAGCAGGACAAGTTTCACGACCAGTTCGCCGCTGACGTCCCTACGAAAGAGGCGGCATTGATGGCCGCCACCCAGCGCCCGGTGACGGAAGCGGCGCTAAACGAACAGTCTGGCACACCTGCCTGGAAGCATATTCCGTCCTGGTACATCTATGGCGACAAGGACAAGAACATCCCGCCGCAAGCCATGGCATTCATGGCCAAGCGCGCCGCCGCCAAAGGTGTGGAGGTCGTCAAGGGCGCGTCCCATGTCGTGATGGTTTCGAACCCGGGACCGGTTGCCCATCTGATCGAAAAAGCCGCCACGGCGAAGTAATGCTCATCGGCGTGCGGGTGCGCGTTTTTAATGAACCTCAGTGGAAGGTAAGAAAATGAACAGCAACTCACAACGTTTTATCGGCAGGACTGCCTTGATTACCGGTGGCTCGCGCGGCATCGGTGCTGCAATTGTGCGCCGACTGGCTGTGGAGGGCGCTGCAGTAGCCTTCACTTACTCGGCATCCGATGTGAAGGCCGAGGCGCTTGTTGCCGATATCCGGGCACATGGGGGCAGGGCGCTGGCGATCAAGGCCGATAGCCGGATCGCAGAGGATATTGAGCGTTCCGTCAGTACCGCGGTAGAACACTTCGGTGCGCTGAACATCCTGGTGAACAATGCCGGAATTTTGGGGCTCGGGTCAGTAGAAGAGTTCAGTGTCGAGGCGCTCGACAACATGTACGCGGTAAACGTACGTGCCGCCTATGTGGCGATTCAGGCCTGCTCCAAGGTCATGAGTCGCGGTGACCGAATCATCACCATCGGCAGTGTCGCCGGCGCACGTAGCGGTTTTCCCGGGTCCAGCGCCTACTCGATGACCAAGGCCGCACTGGTTGGTTTAGTGCGTGGTCTGGCCCTGGATTTCGCCGCGCGCGGCATCACCGTCAATAACATTCAACCCGGTCCGACGGCGACCGACATGAACCCGGCCGATGCGCCTTATCTCGATCACGTGATCAAACTGGTGCCGCTGGGTAGGCTCGGCACCGCTGACGAGATCGCTGGTATGGCAGCGTACCTTGCCAGTGAGGATGCTTCGTTTGTCACTGGCGCGAGCCTGACGGTCGACGGCGGATATCTGGCCTGAGCCCAGCTGTCTTGCGGTATTGCCCTGATCAGTTGTTGGACATCTGTAGATATCGCCGTGCAACGTGTTGAGCATTGGCGTGCTGCCGGGCATCAGGAGCAATACCGCAATAGCGCCCCGAGTACCTCGATCAGGTAACCGATGAACAGTGTGAATACGGCAGAATTTCCGGTAGGTCATACAGGAGAGTTGAGAATGTTAATTTCAGCAATCAATACCGTCGAAATCGATGCCGCACCCGGGCGAGTGGGTGAAGTCTGCTCGATACTTCCTCACATTGTTCGTGAACTCCTTGGCAAATCAGGCTGTATGGGATACGCGATTACTGATAATCGTCGGGCGAAAAACTCTTGGATCGTCAGCGGTTACTGGGAATCGGAAAGTCTGATGCGTGCACATTTTGATCATCCGGAACTTGCCGGGTTTATGGATATGTGGAGGGCTGGCATGGCAAGCCGAATTAAATTCAACACCTTCATTGTCAACCCAGCTGAAGATCAATGTCGCGTTTCTCATGGGTGATCAGGATTGCTGGAAGCGAACATCGGCAAGCGCTTCAGCATCCAGTTCAGCAGTTCTTGAGCGGGGGCCGCCAGCGGGCGTCCGGACTTCACCAACAGTTTCGCCTCGACCCTCTGGAACAGTGGATGGTCGACGGCTACGGCCGAGAGACTGCCTTGTGCGATTTCCCGATAGGCCGCCACCTCGCCCAGCAACGAAGCAAACTCGCCGGATGCAACAAGGCGCTTTAGGGCGGCCAATGAGTTGCTGACCAGAGCTGGACGGATTTCTATCTTTTCGGCGTATTCGAGCATTTTCAGCGCATGCCCGATACCGAAGGTGGTTGGAGTGAGCACCAGTTGGCAGTCGAGCAAATTGGCGACGGTAGCCATCGCCCCTTTCAAAGCCAATGGGTGGTCCGGGCGAACCACCAGCATCACCGGTTGTCGGGACGTCGCTCGAAAGTCGATGTGGGGGTGGGGAGGAGGATTGTAGGCCAGGCCGATATGCGCGCGATTTTCTGCAATCTCGTTGAGGACGTCGTCAACAGGCAGGATGTCCAGCCGGATATCGAGCTTGGGAAACTGTTTGCAGAACGGCGCGAGGACGTGGTCGACCAGTGTATCGACGTAGCCCTCACTGATGACGACCCGCACGTGTCCCAACTGTAGACCCTTGATCGCCTGGAGCTGATCTTCAAGCTTTTCCTGGTGCGATCGATAGCCTCGCCAGAATTCCAGCAGGTGCGCGGCAGCCTCGGTGGGCTGAACGCCCCGGGCCTGGCGTTCAAACAGCCGGATGCCTAGTTCTTCTTCCAGCAGTTTGATCTGACGCGTAATCACTGACGGGGAAGTGTTGATGCTGTCCGCTGCGCCCCGGATCGATCCGTGGATCAGCACCTCATGAAAATACCGCAAGCGTTGCTGGTTGATTTCGCGCACTAGTGTTTCCTTGTGAATCCTCCGTTGCTCTCAGGGCAACGATACATGAACATAGTTGCTCTTGCTGCTATTTACGCCGTCGGCGCAACATCTCTCCACACGTCAGACCAACAAGAAAAACTGGAGACTCACATGTCGACCATAGTGACGCCCACAGACAGTGCCGCCCTCGCAAAGTTGTACCGCAAGCTCAATTGGCGCCTGTTGCCACTCCTGTTCGTTTGCTACGTATTTGCCTATCTGGATCGAATTAACGTCGGCTTTGCCAAACTGCAAATGCAAAACGACTTGGGGCTGTCCGACGCCGCATACGGTGTCGGTGCAGGCGTTTTTTTTCTGGGGTATGTGCTGTTCGAGCTGCCCAGCAACCTGATGCTGCCTCGAGTGGGGGCACGAAAAACCTTCAGTCGCATTCTGGTGTTATGGGGCATCACATCGGCCTGCATGCTATTCGTGCGCGACGTGCCAACGTTCTACGCCATGCGCTTTCTGCTCGGCGTTTTTGAAGCCGGTTTCGCACCTGGGATGATCTATTACCTGTCGTGCTGGTACGGCCCCAAAAGAATGGCCCGGGCCATTGCGATTGTGTTCATCGCAGGTCCGGCGGGCGGAATTATTGGCGGTCCGCTTTCAGCGTGGCTGATTTCCACATTTGAGGGTGTGGGTGGCCTTGCAGGATGGCAATGGATGTTCCTGATTGAGGGTTTTCCCTGCGTTTTGCTCGGTGTGTTTGCTTATTTTTACCTTTGCAACCATCCCGCCGACGTCAGTTGGCTGAGCATCGAGGAGAAGCAAATGCTGCAGCGTGAGCTGGGGGCTTCTCCGGGAGGGGCGCACTCTTTCAGAGCGGTGTTGCGCGATCGCAGGATTTACATCCTGGCGTGCGCCTATTTCTGCATTATTTTTTCGATCTACGCCATGAGCTTCTGGCTCCCGGCGATCCTTAAAGCGCAAGGCATCCACGACATGATGCAGCTAGGTTGGTGCGCCGCGATTCCCTATGTGGCAGCGGCAGCCGGCATGTACTGGATCGGGCGCCGCTCCGACCGTTTCGGCGAGCGCCGCTACCACTGCGCGGTCCCGGCAGGCGTCGGGGCACTACTGATACTTTTGTATCCTGTTGCCGATGGGCACCTGATGTTATCAATGGTTCTGCTGACGCTGGCGATCGCCATGATGTTCATGGCCTACACGGTTTTGTGGGCAATACCCTCTGAACTCATCAAGGGCGAAGCGGCAGCGGGCGGCATCGCTCTGATCAATACCATCGGTCTGTGCGGCGGCTTTTGGGGCCCTGCAGTGATCGGTTGGGCAAAGACATCAACAGCAAGCATGAACCCTGGCATCGTCGCTGTCGGCGGCGTGTTTCTGTGCGCCGCATTCGTGATCATCGCGAGCAAACCGCTGGCGCATCGCGATCGGGTCTTGAATGCACCGCAAGTTGATCGGGCGCTTTGAACTTCACACCCATCGTGTTCCGCAAGGGACCTTTCCAAAGAGAGAACGCAGATGCTTTTACATCTATCGACCTGGGCCGAAATCGCAAAATTTCTCGAGCGCAGCCGCACCATCGTTATCCCGATCGGTTCCAACGAGCAGCACGGGCCTACCGGACTGCTGGGGACGGACTGGATGTGCCCCGAAATCATCGCCCATCAGGCGCAGGAGTCAGCGGATATCCTGATTGCCCCGACCTTCAATGTCGGCATGGCGCAGCATCATCTTGGTTTCCCTGGAACGATCACGCTCAGGCCCTCGACATTCATCGCCGCCATCGGTGACTGGACTCGCTCGCTTGCTGCCCACGGTTTTGAAAAAATCTTTTTTCTCAATGGCCATGGCGGCAACATTGCATCGATCGAAGCGGCGTTTTCGGAACTCTACGCCGAAGCGAGTTTCGCACGTCGCCCGGCGGGTTTTGCCTTGAAGCTGTGCAACTGGTGGGATCTGGAAGGGATCAATGACCTGGCGAAGGACCAGTTCCCGACAGGACACGGCATTCATGCAACGCCTTCGGAAATTGCCGTGACCCAGTGGGCCTATCCGCACGCCATCAAGTCAGCTGACTACTCGCCACAGATCGCCAATTGGGGGCCCATTCGAGAGGCTGCCGATTTCCGTGCCCGTCACCCGGATGGCCGCATGGGATCGGACCCGGCGCAAGCGTCACCGGAAAAAGGCCGGCAACTGGTGATGATGGCAGCTCAAGGCCTGGTGGAGGAGGTGCAAGCCTTCAGCCGCGAGCCGATGCCAGGCTGAACCGCGGGAGTTTTATTGGGCCTGGCCAACGCCTGGGCATACCGGGCGTTGGTGCTCCTCGCGGGGTAAACCGCATTCGATCAGGTACGCCAAGATGTGGAAGATCAATCATAGTTACATTGATGGAGCATTCGTTCCCGTTCAGGGAAATGAAACGGTGCAATGCATCAACCCCGCGACCGAGGCAGTCATCGGTACGGTGACCTTGGCTAATCGTGAAGATGCCAGGCGTGCAATCGCGGCGGCTTCGCGTGCTCAAGTCGCGATGGGCCGCACCTCCAAGGCCGAGCGTATCGACATGCTTAGGCAGTTGCAAACTGCGGTGCTGGCGAGCACGGATGAAATTCGCGATACCGCCATTGAGGAGTACGGTGCACCGTTCGCCCGTGCGCAATGGGTCAGTCGCTACGCTTCGCAGTCGTTTGCCAATGCGGCGCAGGTGTTGAAAGACTACGACCTGATTCGTTCGATCGGCGACGCTACCGTGGTGATGGAGCCGGTTGGCGTAGCGGCGTTGATTGCGCCCTGGAACAGCACCGCCGGGACGATATGCAGCAAACTGGCATCGGCCATTGCGGCCGGCTGTGCCTCGGTCATCAAACCGAGCGAGTTGAGTCCCTTGCAAACCAATGTGCTCGCCCAGGCATTGCATCGCGCAGATTTGCCCAAAGGGATTTTCAATATTCTATTGGGGCGCGGCAGTGATGTCGGTGACGAATTCAGCACCAGCCCACACATTGCGAAAATTTCGTTCACCGGGTCTACCGCCACCGGCAAGCTCATTGCACGCGCCGCTATCGAGACCATGAAGCGAGTGAGCTTGTCGCTCACGGGGAAGTCGGCCTCTATCGTCCTTGATGATGCCGATCTCGACACCGCCATTCCCTTGGCACTCAATGCCGCCTTCATGAACAACGGTCAGGCGTGTGTCGCCGGCACGCGCCTGCTGGTGCCGCGCAAGCACGCCGAGGAGATCATCGACCGTGTGAAATACCTAGTCGAAGCGATGGTCGTCGGCAATCCCCAGGATCCCGCCACCGTTATCGGGCCTCTGGTCAGTCAGGCGCAATTCGACCGCGTACAAGGTTTCATCCGCCGAGGGCAGGCTCAAGGCGCGACGCTGATTACCGGCGGGGAGGGCAGGCCGATCAACCTGGACAAGGGCTATTTCGTAAGGCCAACGGTCTTTGCAGACGTCAGCGGTGATATGGACATTGCGCAAGAGGAGATTTTCGGCCCGGTGCTGTCGATCATCGCGTATGACTCGCAAGAACAGGGGATCGAGATTGCCAACGCCAGTGTCTACGGCTTGCAGGCCTATGTATTTTCCCGGCAACCGGAACAGGCCCAAAGCCTGGCGGCCCGGCTGCTGGCCGGCTCGGTGTTGGTCAACAGAATCGCGCCAGAGCTGCTTGCGCCGTTTGGCGGAGTCAAACAGTCCGGTGTCGGCCGGGAGTTCGGCGTCTTTGGTCTGGAATCGTTTCTTGAGGCCAAAAGTATTGTGTCGGATTAGCCTGGGTTTGGCGGGATATTGTGTTCCCGTCTGGTGTTTCGAATAGCCATTGATTGCGAGGCAGAAGCAGGCGGTTTCCTTTGCTTCTGCTTCTGCTGAAGGTATTGAGCAAAGGGCGGAAAATCAGGCAAGTGTGATGCTCACAGGGATGTTGGCGCGCGTGGCTTTTGAGTAGGGGCAGTTCTGGTTTGCCGCTTCAATAAGTTGCAAAGCGGTGTCCGACTCGATGTCAGGCAACGATACGACCAGTCGGGCCTGCAGAGTAAAACCCTGTTCGCCATGGATCAGATCGACTTGAGCATCGACACCGGCCATCACTGGAAAGGCGATCCTGCGAGCATTGCAGGCATGGCGCAGAGAACCGAGAAAGCAGGCTGACCAGCAGACTGCGAACAATTGTTCCGGGTTGGTGCCTATTCCGGGCGCGCCGGGTGGAGATAGCTTGAGGTCAAGTCGTCCATCATGGCTGCGGCCGGTGCCCTCTCGACCTCCTGTAGTGTAGGTGTGACCGGTGTAGAGGGTTTTTTCGATATTGATCATGAATACTTCCTGGCGTTGATAACGCGGCATCGAAACATCGAATCACGTCACTTGCATGGCTTGCTGGCAGTTGCGCACCGCCACACCTGCAAGAGCGTCGAAAACGACTTCTGAGCCCGAGTTGCCCAGTAGAGTTGATCGTGCGATATCGAGAACCCACGCCCGGAACGGTAGGTTCGGGTCATAACCTGGCTGTCCAAGGTAGAGCGCCTTGAAAGCTTCCTGAACCAGGCCAGCTGTGGCTCCACGCTTGATTCGCCCGGCCTGCACTTGGCCTTCATAGAAGGCGATGAGTAAGGGTGTCACTGCCGCAAAGAGTTGTCGTGACTCACGCCGGTCACGCCTGACGACACCCGCCATCAAGGCGTGCAATTCGTCGTTCCCAAGCCGCTCGGCTGTGCTAAGACAACTCACGCGATAAACTTCGGCCATGATCGGATACCTCTACGTCATCTGTTCAACTGATCAAGCAACCGGGAAAAAGGAGGTTGCCAAAGTTTGAGTGCTGCAGCTGGAGCATGACGTCACAGGATGAGACTTACCAGTTATGCGGTGTTAGCGCTTAATAGTAGACACGCTGGGTGGGCATAGTTATGAGGGTAGGGGACAACACGTATCTGCTATGTCCACTCATCATCCCAACGCACTCTTCACAAATACGTCAACGCTTTTCCGCTTTGAGATAATCGAACTCGGTTTAGATAATGCGACGCTAGGAGTGCGCACCTTTTGGTACGTAAACGCCCTGAGGCTGAGCGGCAAAAAAGTCACATGCAGCGGCAACATATTGCCGCCTTAATTAACGATTTGTATCGGCGCCTGCGCTGTTCTTGGGAAAAACGAGCTAGAAGTATTTGAAACTGTGGTTTAGCGAAATTTGCATCTGAGTGGCACATTTTTTGCTATTTTTGAAATGCAATATTTATATAATTTTTCTATATAAGGAGTTCCTCATGATAATTGGAAGCCGCGACCTCTCTGTGGCGTCTTGGAACAAGACCGCCATACATACGAATATGGTACAAAAGGATTCGCTTTTTAACCTAGCATCACCCGTCCAATTCTCTCAGTCTGGATTTTCTGGAGTCAGCAAAACCGACACTTCGACGGCGGGCTCGGATGATAGGAAGGACTTCGATGAGGCTTTCGCGAAGATGATGGTAAATTTGAGGAAGGCATCATCCCAATCCGAGGGCGCTGAGGTTACAGACGCGGCCCCGTCGCCCATTGCAACATTTCATAATCATGACGCCACATTTTCCGCAAACAGTAATGACGTAGCAGGTAATGAACTGGCTACAAGTCCTTACCAATCCCCACCCTCATCCGAGAAAACCGCGTCGGAATTATTCACGGATTACATGAACCAAACAGATGCCGAGAAGCTTAGAGAGCAATTGACGGGCGTGAGTAAGGAGGAATATGAAAAAATGTCTCCCGAAGAGCAAGCTGCCCTAGACAAAAGAGTCGAGGAGTTGACCAAGGAAAAAGCCAGAGCGGAACAACAAGCGATCAAAGCGAAGATTGATATGGTGAAGGCTGAATTGGCTTAAAGTTGATGCCCGGGAATGAGGGCAGGAAGAGAACCTGCCCTCATTCTGCGAAGTTGAAGGGAGTTTTGCTTACTGTTGCAAGTACTGTCCGAACAGGGGCGGTGTCACTATGCGTTGTTGCGCATAAAGTTATTTTACTTGTCAAAGATATTTCCGCCGCCCCCCTCAGCGCTATGACTGTGAGGGGATTAACAATAGCTTTCCGGTGGTGCTCCTGCTTTCCATATCCAAATGTGCCTTGGCCGCGTCCGCTAATGGGTACTGTGCGCCGATCCTGATATTGAGTTTTCCGGCCAGGATCATGTCGAAAAGTTTGGCGGAATGGTTGCGCAATAACTCTGGCGTACGTACGTGATCCATAAAGGTGGCGTAACCGATCTTTATGCTCTTGGGAAGGCTCATAAGTTTTATTGGATCCGGTGCACCAAGAACCGGACCGAACCAACAGAAAGTCCCTGATATCCGGAGCGAATCGAGAGACCCTTGGAATGTCTTCGGACCAGAGCCGTCATAAACCACATGTACACCTTGACCGCCTGAAAGTCGGATAACTTCCTCGGCAAAATTGCCCTCCGTGTCAACGATCACATGGTCGGCACCCGATTGTTTTGCAATTGCAATTTTGTCGGGTGAAGAGACTCGTCCGATGACATGCCCACCTTTAAGCTTGATCATTTGAGTCAGCAGCAAACCGAGGCCGCCCGATGCTGCATGCACCAAAGCAATGTCACCTGGTTGGACAGAATAGAAATCTGATGTGAAGTGGCTGGCTGTCAGCCCCTGCATCATCACCGAAGCGGCGGTTCGATCATCTATTCCTTCTGGGATGGTGACAAGCGAGGAAGCCGGGCAAACGATTTTTTCCGAATAACTACCAGGCACGTAGACCCATGCGACGCGCTGTCCGGGTGAAATCCCTGTTACTCCTTCTCCGATAGATAAAACCCGGCCGGCTCCTTCGACTCCAAGGCGCTTGGGGTTTGGCACATCCCGCCAGACACTTCCTTGTCTGGCGCCAATGTCCATGAAGTTGACCCCGGCTGCACTGACCTCTACGAGTACCTGGCCGGCATCGGGAGTAGGGGTCGGAACACTGACATATTCAATTACTTCGGAGCTACCCGGTTGGATCATGACAATAGCTTTCATAAATGCACCTGTTTTTTGAACGATCATTCCAGAATCGGGAAAAAAAAGGCTTATTTCAGAGCCTTAAGCGTGAGGTGAGAAAGTGCGATCAGTTCGGCCTCGCTCGCCCCACCCCGCGCAGCGATTCGAATCGCCGCTACGTTTGCCAGCAGGAAACCGGCTGCATAATCCGGATCAAGATCAATTGACAGATCGCCAACAGTCTTCGCCGCGCGAATACTTTTCACTAATTCGGTACGTAAAGCTCGACCAGATGGCTCGCGTATTTGATTCAGATCTTCTTCGTTACTGCCGAACTCAACAATCGAACCGATGCCAAGGCAAGGGCGATTGGCTTGCGCGACTACTCGTTCAAGCATTTTCTCCAGGCCTTCTATAGCCCTAGTACTCCCTCGCAACAACGCGATATGAGCCGCCGTTTCTGATGCGCCGTACTTTTTTAGCGCAGAGCAGTACAGCTGCCATTTGCCGTCGAACGTATCGTAAAGACTCTGTTTACCGATTTTCATTGTGGTCGTCAGCATCTGCGTGGATGACCCCGCAAAGCCATGCTCGCGGAAAACCTCGACTGCCGCGTCAAGCGCTACTTCTATATCGAATTCTTTAGATCTGGCCATGGCGAAACCATAAGCATATTGGACTGATCAGTCAATAATAATTTTTAGGGTGTGCCAGCCGTGGCGAACTGGTAGAGCGCCAAAAATCCCTTGAGGTTTGTATCGATGTGTATTTCCGGGCGGCTCTGATATGGATCGATTTGAACAACCCTGTTTTCGACACAGACCAGATACCTCTCAGCCTTCTAATAGGCCCCATCGAGGCAAACCCAACCGCCTCGGCACAATTGCACAACCTAGCTATTGAAGCCTTGAGGAGATCACCATGAACACCAAAGCAATCTACGCCGCTTGCCTGTTTGCCGCCCTGAACATCTGCACGTTGTCCGCCCGCGCCGAAGCAGGCGTCTCGCCTGAGATTTACACCTATGGCACCCACCTGGACATCAAGAAAGTGGTGTCGCTAAAACAGGATGCCACACCCACCTGCGGGGTTGTGAATGCCCAGATGACCTATCTCGATTCCCAGAGCAAAACCCAAGTCCTGGACTACCGCAAGTTCGCTGACGGCTGCATTGGTGACAACTGAGTCCTCCACTTACCGATTGCTAATCCCCTTTGAACCAGGAGAAAAACCATGAACAACGTGACTCGCTTTTTGACCGCCGCTGCTTTCGCCCTGGCTGGTGCCGCCGCTCATGCCAACGCCGCTGTTGAACAAAGCTCCTGCGGCAGCAGCACATGCTTCCAGTTGACCCCTTTGAACGCGCAGGGCGGTGGTGACTTCCTGGTACAGGACGGCTCAAGCCGTACGCCGCAAGGTCAGTTGGTAGCTGCTGATGGTTCTAGCCGTACGCCGCAGGGTCAGTTGGTAGCTGCTGATGGTTCTAGCCGTACGCCGCAGGGTCAGTTGGTAGCTGCCGATGGTTCTAGCCGCACGCAGCAAGGTCAGATGTTGGGTAACCAGGCGGTTTGAATGATGTCCCTTAAACACTACCACCCCTTGTAGTAGTTGCTTGCCAACGCCTACAAGGGCCCATCTCCAAAATGACACCCGATCAACTACCCGCCCTCGCTGTCGGACGAACCACGCCGACAGCCCTGCATTTTCCGCTACCTCGGTGGCTCCCACGTATCGTAATCCGGCCGACCCAGCGGGACAGTGAAATTACAGAGTTACCGCCAGCGATTAGGGAACCAACAACCAGACTTGGGGGAACGATACCTTCGTGCAATCGAGAGGTAACCAAGGGTCTGCTCTGATTCACCAACGCATCCGGCATGCGTCTTCCCATAAAATAAGGAGCTTCAATATGACATCCAAGAAAATCCTTTATACCGCTAAAGTACACACCACAGGTGCTCGCGATGGGGGCACTTCACGAAGCGACGACGGAAAGTTGGATATCCGCCATTCGCTACCGGGTATCAAAGGCAACGGTACCAACCCAGAACAACTCTTCGCGGCTGGCTGGTCGGCATGCTTTGACGGAGCGCTGGGGCTCGCGGCGCGCAAGTTTAAAGTCGAGCTTCCGACCGACGTCGCTATTGATGCCGAAGTCGATCTTTGCCTCGAAGGTGATGCCTATTTCCTGCGTGCTCGGCTTAACGTTAGCCTGCCGGGTGTAGAGCGTGATATAGCCCTCCGCCTGATCGATACCGCGCATCAGACATGTCCCTACTCGAAAGCTGTTCGCGGAAATATAGACGTTGTCCTCAATCTCGTCTGAGCACAGCCCTGACGAAATCCCAAGTATGCGCATGACTACCTGAGGCTTTTTCAGGTAGTTGTGTTTTTGTGTCTGCCTTTAAGTCAAGAGGTGGTCAACAATCCGCATGTTTTTACTACATTTCGCGAAACACTAGGCCGATGTTACCTTCGGTTAAATAGTCCTGTTTGGATGAGCTGAAATCGTAATTTCATGTATCTGAGGCTTTCCCGATACGAACTGTTTAATTTGCGGAAGTTAGTGACACATAAGGGATACATTAACGGCGTTAAATGGGACTCATCGCAGCAGCACAAGCTGTCTTGCTGGATCACTCATTCAATAACTGGAGATGTCTTCATGAACTGGAAGAACCTCAGCATCGCTTCACTGTTTTCCATCGTTAGCCTCGGCGCCGTCGCAGCAAATGCCCAGGAGAATGTAACTCCGCACGCCTACATGTACGGCGATCACTTGGACATTGCTAAAGTCACTTCAGTCAGCGAAACACCTTCATCCGGTTGCGGTGTCGTTAACGCGCGGCTGGCTTATTTAGACTCGGCTGGCAAGTCCAATGTGCTGGATTATCTTACCGCCGGTCAAGGGTGCGGCCAGGACAATTGATGTCCCCCGCAGATGTTCCCTTCAGGAGACCTTTGACACATCCGGTCTCTTTTTCAGGCTCATCTGTACGCGTCGGCATTAAACCGTTGCGATGTCACGTCGCCGACACCCGTAATTCTGTTTCGGATGCAGGCTTCAGAATTGGCGTCAGGCACAGCATAAAAAGAAGTACTGCAAACAGCATGTCATAAGCAAGCTCGTAGCTTCCGGTATAGTCACGCAGTGCGCCGAAGCAGACGGGGCCCAACGCTGCAATTAAGTAGCCAACGAAAAGCATGAAGACGGTCCAAGCCCCGGCTTCTGCAGGCGTTTTGGAGTTGTCCAGTGGCAACGTCATCCCAACTGTGAAAGACATGCCTAGACCGGTTGCCACAAGTAATACGTAAAGAATCGGCGAAGTTTCTGGAGCAAACGCCATGCCCGCCGTACCGATGAGTGCAAGTGCGGTGGTGACTCCCAAAAGACCACGACGGTCATGGGCCCTTCCAGGGATCAGGCCAGCACCGACACTTGCGATTGCAAACACCGCTGTAAATAGCCCAAGTAACACTCCGGCGGGCAGGGGCGTTAGAGCGGTTTCGGTAGATGCGGGTGCTAACCAGGCGAAGAGGGCATAGACCACGAATTGACTTGAGCCGAAATACAACGCTACGAGCCACGCTTGAGGGTTGCTCCACGGCATCCCGGTCACGGACGGCCGGTTATCAACGGTGTTGACATTCGGTGCGGAAGTTACGAACCGTCGGGCCATCCACAACCAGCTTATTACAGCTGTGACGCACAGTAAGCTCCAGATCCCGGCACCCACCCGCCAGCTTTGAGCGAACTCAGTAATCGGCGCAGTGAATAACGCAGATAGAGTTGCTCCTACGCTAAGGCCAGCAGCATAGATACCCATGAAGAATGCTGGCCGATGTGGAAAGTGTGCTTTTATCCAACCGCCGATGAGAGCACCAGCAATTGCGATTCCGATACTGACCAGAAATGTACTGAGCAATAGAAAAACGGTATCCGGAGATATTGCCCGCACCAAGCAAGCAGCGCCCAGCAAAACCAACGCTGCAATTACGCAACGGTCGGTACCAAAGCGCCGGCTTAGATTGGGTGCCAGTAAGGCGAAGACGCCCATGCATACATCTGGTATTGAGGTCAGCAATGCCGCCTGGGTAAAAGTCAAACCATATTGGTCTTGAATCAGCAGCAAGATGGGACCGATGGAAACAATTGCAGGACGTAATGCAATGGAAAGAACCAATAAGCCGATGACTGCATGCACACTATGTTTATCGGCTGCATTAGGAGAGGTGTTGGTGGGGGCCATTTTCTACGTACCCTTATTGTCTGAAATTTGATCAAGGGCGATCGTAGCGCTACAAAAGAATCGGCAGGTGCCAGCTTATGTCTTCAAAGTGACAATGTCAGAGGCTTCGGCATTGCAACCCAATTGGTGAGTGTGATTGATGAAGCAAAAAATACGGATTGTCAGCGAAGCCGAAGATTTGGACGGGCGCAGTGTGGATTACCTGGACTATCAGGACGTACCGCGGCTGATGACGGCGTTGGCTCGCAACCAGATGGCAGGGGAATACAATCCCCCGCATACACATTGCCATGGCCAGTTGTTGTATGCCATCAGCGGTGTCATGCGTGTTGCGACCCTCGGTGGTCTGTGGTTTCTCCCGCCTAAACGAGCTCTGTGGATACCCGCCGGAGAAGAACATGACCAATTGATGCTCAGCCCGGTCAAGATGCGTTCCATCTACATAGAAGCCGACGTCGCCGCCAGTTACGGAGACAGCTGCCGAGTCGTGGACGTTTCTCTGCTATTACGCGAACTGATACTGGTGCTGGCCAGTGAACCCATCGAATATTTACTCGAGGGCCGCAATAGTCACGTCGTAGCTCTGATTCTTAGTGAACTGGAGTCTGCACGAACATTGCCGCTTGAGATTCCGTGGCCGGTAGACCGCCGGCTGTTGGTGGTGTGCAACGCTATTCTCGATACGCCAGGACACGCTCGCAACGTAGATTATTGGGCAGACAAAGTCGGTGCCAGTTCGCGCACGTTAATCCGCCTGTTTCTCAAGGAAACAGGCCTGACTTTCCGCCATTGGGTGCAACAAGTGCGATTGGTCAGCGCCTTGAACCGGCTCGAGAAGGGCGAGTCAATCGGGTTGATTGCCCGGGATCTGGGCTATGTTAGTGCAAGTGCGTTTAGCGCAATGTTTCGTCGGGCGATGGGAGAGTCCCCGCGGGCGTTTCTGATTCGTGAATAGTCGGTGCAGCCAATGGGCTGGCGCAGAAAATGAATGGCACCGCCTTATCCGGTGGTGCTATTCCTCCTTGAAGAATCAGACGAGCTACTGGGTAGTGTCAGTTGAGCGCACAGTCCGCCACCTTCTCGGTTGTACAGTATTAAAGTACCTTGAAGTTTTAGCGTTAGTTGTTGAGAAATTGCCAGGCCCAGCCCTGTACCGCCCGTGTCACGGTTGCGCGAGCTTTCCACGCGATAGAACGGTTTAATCACTTCTGGCAATTGGTCCTCGGGAATTCCTGGACCACGATCCAAGATCTGGATCACCAAGCTCTTGTTCGCTTGGGGCTCAACGGTGATTTGGACCTCTGTGCCAAACTTCAGCGCATTGTCCACAAGGTTCACCAGCACTCGTCGCAGTGCATGCGGCCGTGTATCGATAACGGTGCCGATTTCCGCGTTTAGAACCACACTTTTTCCAGTATCCAGATAATCGAATACTAGGCTGTCGAGGAAAGAATGCAGATCGAGCCGGCGGCTGGTCTCAGTTGAACCATCCATGCTGCGCGCGTATGCCACCCCTTCCTGAACCAGATGCTGCATCTCGCTCAGGTCCTTACAGAGTTTGTCCTTCTCTACGGAGTCTTCCATGAACTCGGCGCGCAGTTTCATACGCGTGATGGGGGTCTGCAAATCGTGAGAAATGGCAGCCAATAGTTGCATGCGCTCTTTTATGTGAGTCGCGATGCGCTCCTGCAGGGTATTAAAGGCAACTGCTGCATAGGCCACTTCTATAGGGCCTGCCTCATCAAGACGAGTTCCGCCCCCGTTCGGATCAAGAGTATCGACTGCCTTTGATAGACGAGTCAGGGGGCGTATTGCAGTTCGTACTGCGAACCATGTACAGCCGAATAGTAGCAACAGTTGCACGATTAACAACAACGGTAGCCATGGCGACAGCGGGGATATTTTGGGCCGAACATCAATCGTCAGCGGGCTTCCGTCGCTCAGGCGTAGGTGCGCTTGATAATGCGGACGCAGGTCAGAAATATCAGTAAAGCTAAGGTCGTAATCTTGTCCTAGTGTAACTTCCATTGAGCGAACAGACGCCGGGGCGGAGGCAAGGTTCATCGGCGTACCTGGTTGGCCCTCGTCCAGTTGATAGCGATAGTTTGGATGCTCAAAGCGCGGCAGCCAGCCTTGACGTTCAGCAGCGGGCAGGCGCTCAAGCATTGCCACAGTGGTCGTCAAGTCTTGCTCCAGATTGCCCAGCATCAGTGTCATCGCGCTTTGGTATCGCTCATAAAATTGCAGCCCAAAAGATAGTCCATGAGCTGCTACAAGGCTGACGAGAAAGATCAACGACAGTCGCGAGGCCAACGTTCTTGGCCACCGCAGCGGCGTCATGACTGCTCTCCTAGAATTTCCACCGGATAGGTGAAAACATACCCTTCGCTGCGCACGGTCTTGACGTAGGCTGGGTCGCGGGCGTCGTCCAGCAAGCGTTGGCGCAGACGGCTTACCAACAAATCGATGGAGCGATCGAAGAGATCTGCGTCGCGCCCCTGGGTCAGATTGAGCAATTGATCGCGGCTCAGGACGCGTTGGGGGTGATCGACAAATACCCTCAGCAAACGGTATTCCGCTCCGCTTAAGGTGACGATAGTGCCCTCGCCATCGAGCAAATGACGCGCCGTGGTATCTAACCGCCACTTACCAAACGCAAGCAGGCGACTAGCCTCGCTGACAATCAAATTGGGTGGCAGCATGCGCGTGCGGCGCAGTACGGCATTGATACGTGCAAGCAGCTCACGGGCTGCGAAGGGTTTAACCAGGTAATCATCAGCTCCCATTTCCAGGCCGATGATGCGGTCAGTTTCTTCGTTGCGTGCGGTCAGCATCAGGACCGGTATGCTTTTATGTTTGCCTGAACGAAGCTCTCGACATAAGAGCAGTCCATCGTCCCCCGGCATCATGATATCCATCACGATGAGGTCCACGGTAGAGGACTCAAGAAAGGAGCGCATCTGTCGGCCGTCCGCCACGACCGTGGTTCGCAAACCGTTCTTTTTTAGGTAGTTACCTACCAGCTCTCGAATCTCGCGATCATCGTCGACTATCAGAATGTGATCAACGTGTTCCATCTGACTCACCATAGATCCTCAGCATTTCGCCATGTCCCATAACGAGCGACGTTTTAGCGATTGAGTGCGCAGGTGTCTATTACATCAAGGTGTAAGTAGTGAAACCCATTAACGTGGGTTCCTGAGCGGTGCAAAAATTCAAAAGACCGGCGCATCGTACGCCATAAGGCACTATCCCTTTCGCCGCCGGCAGGACACTGAAACGGCATTCAATAGACTGAGCCTTCGGCAGTGTTTTCTTGAGTCGCATTGGGGTCAATTTCAATGATGGGGGCTAGCGGGAAAGGGCGAGAGCAAACGGAGCGGAGCTCCTATTTGCTCCTGCTGATAGCGCTTCGATCAACCTAGTAGTTTAATTGCCTGGGCCACGCCTGATCCGTATTCCGGATCAGCTTGTGTGCAGTGATTGATGTGGCGTTGCTTCGTCTCTGCGGTAGCCCCGCGGATTGATCGCGCAGTGTTGCTGAACAGCGCCTGTTTCTGGACTGAATCCATCAGCCGAAATAGGGCGCCGGGTTGAGAAAAGTAGTCGTCGTCTTCTCTGTGGTTCCAGTGCCCGGCACTTCCTTGCAGTGATAGAGGAGGCTCGCGGAAGTCGGGTTGCTCTACCCATTGTTCATGGCTGTTGGGCTCATATCCGATGATGCTTCCGGCATTTGCGTCGGTACGCATCAGCCCGTCCCGGTGATAGTTGTTAACTGGACATCTGGGGGCATTTACCGGAATCTGATGATGATTAACGCCGACGCGATAACGTTGCGCATCGCCATAGGAAAACAATCGAGCCTGAAGCATTTTGTCTGGTGAGAAGCTGATGCCAGGCACGACGTTGGCAGGGTTGAAGGCGGCTTGTTCGACGTCGACAAAGTAGTTGTCCGGGTTGCGGTTGAGCTCGAGGACACCGACTTCGATCAGGGGATGATCTTTATGCGGCCAGACCTTGGTCAAATCGAAAGGATGGATCGGATAAGACCCAGCCTCCGCTTCTGGCATTATTTGAACGTAGAGTTTCCATTGGGGAAAACGACCTTCCTCAATGCTGGTGTACAAATCCCGCTGTGCGCTTTCGCGATCATCGCCGACCAGTTCGCAGGCTTGCTGATCAGTCAGGTTCTTGATGCCTTGTTGGGTTTTCCAGGTGAACTTCACCCAAAAACGTTCGTTCGCCGGACTAATGAAACTGAACGTATGGCTGCCGAATCCGTGCATGTGTCGATATGAGTACGGTAATCCGCGGTCGCTCATAACGATCGTCACCTGATGCAAAGCCTCGGGCAGCAGTGTCCAGAAATCCCAGTTGTTTCTGGCACTACGCATATTTGTACGTGGATCACGTTTGACTGCGTGATTGAGGTCTGGAAACTTCAACGGATCCCGCAGAAAAAACACCGGTGTGTTGTTGCCCACCAAATCCCAGTTGCCTTGGCCGGTATAAAATTTGATGGCAAACCCGCGAATGTCACGCTCGGCGTCGGCGGCTCCACGTTCGCCGGCCACGGTAGAAAATCGGACGAATACATCCGTGGTCTTACCAATGCTCGAAAATAAGTCTGCTTTTGTGTAGCGGGTGATGTCGTGAGTAACGGTGAAAGTGCCGAATGCGCCTGATCCCTTTGCGTGCATTCGGCGCTCAGGAATAACTTCACGATCGAAGTGCGCCAACTTCTCGAGCAGCCAAACGTCCTGCAATAACACAGGTCCTCTAGGACCAGCCGTTTGAGAGTTGTTGTTATCGCCCACGGGCGCGCCGGCTGCTGTCGTCAATTTTTTCATTATCGGACCCTACTCTTGGTTGTTGAAAAAAAATTGCATCAGATGTGCTGAACAGGGAAGCGCGACACCAGACGTCACGGCCGCCATGCTTTGTAACTTCGCGCTTCACACGACCGTTGCACGTGTATCCGAAGTGGGGAAGTGATTAGCAATGAGTTCAGAGGAGACTGAGCTGAACATCGACATTGCCGCGGACGGCTTTCGAGTAAGGGCATGTCTGGTGCGCGCTGTAGATCAGTCGGTGCGCTACCTCGCGGTCCAGTCCCGGCAAGCTGATGTTCAACCGGGCGCATAGAAAATACGCCTCTCCACTGAGGCAAAGGTCAATCTCGGCATCGATAGAAATATCAACCGGCAGCGTCACCTTCTGCTTCAGTGCCGCAAGGCCAAGTGCCGCGTCAAAACAGGCGGACCAGCAAGCGGCAAAGAGCTGTTCCGAGTTCGTTCCGCTGCTATCGAAACTCGGCAGCGAGTGCCTGATGTTCAAGCAGCCGTCATCACTGCGAGAGTACCCCCCGCTGCGAAGCCCTTTCGTGTGAACCCTGACGGTATACAACGCTCTGCCGCCCTCCATCTCTGTCTCCTGATCTTAGAACGCATGGGCATTTTTCCAGTGTCTCGGTCACTTAGGTCTGGATCTAAATCAGGAGTATCAAAACAGAGCATTCAAAGCGGGACGATTACACAATGGTATTGGCCAATTGCCGGATGGCGGTGATCAACACAGAATCTTGTTATTCCGGAACTTGAAAAAGCGAAGCCTAAGGGAAGCGTCCAAGTGGTGCGTTTCAATCAGTAAAGCAATTTGATGACTTGGGCCGATACTTATGTGTAAGAGATCGGTGCGTGGCTTTCGCCTAAGATCATTCAAACGATGGTCTAAATTTCACCTGCGATGCCGTCGCCAATCAATATGGCCTGTAATACGCCCTTCTAAATCAAATAGCCTCGCAATTCGATGCTATATGGCGAATACGGGACTTGGCGCGGCAATGGCTTCAACTGCGGTTGTTCCTGTAGTCACGAACTTTACTTAGAGGAGTTTATAAGATGGCCAGAACAGTGTCGGACTTTGTCGTTGAAGCCTTGCGTGGCGCAGGAGTGAAGCGCATCTATGGTGTCGTAGGCGATTCGCTCAACGGATTTACGGATGCACTGCGCCGGGATGAATCCTTCGACTGGGTTCATATGCGCAACGAAGAAGCAGCTGCGTTTGCTGCCGGCGCAGAAGCACACCTTACCGGCGAACTGACGGTTTGTGCGGGTAGCTGTGGCCCAGGAAACCTTCACCTCATCAACGGGCTTTTCGATGCTCACCGAAGCCGTGTACCTGTATTGGCGATTGCAGCCCACATCCCAAGCACCGAAATAGGGATCGAATACTTCCAGACAACGCACCCGGAAGTACTGTTCAAGGAATGCAGCCATTACGTTGAATTGGTTTCCCGACCTGATCAGCTCCCGCAGGTGTTGGAGCGCGCGATACGTGCGGCGCTTTCAAAAAAAGGGGTAGCAGTAGTGGTGCTACCGGGGGACGTCGCTTTGCAGCCTATCCTGGTGCCGGTACCGCGTTGGCTTGTGCCCAGCGAGCCTGTCATCCATCCCCGCCGGGAAGAGCTTGAGCGGCTCGCTTTCATGCTGAATAAAGGCAAAAAAATTACTCTGCTTTGCGGGGCGGGTTGCGCGGGCGCGCAGGAGGACATCTTGAGCTTGGCTCAGAAGCTGAAAGCTCCCGTTGTACACGCGCTTCGTGGCAAGGAATTCATTGAGTACGACAACCCCTATGATGTCGGAATGACTGGGTTAATCGGGTTCTCATCAGGCTACGCCGCTATGAAGAATTGCGACACTTTACTGATGCTGGGCACCGACTTTCCTTACCGGCAGTTTTATCCAAAAGACGCACGCATTTTCCAGGTTGATATTCGCGCTGAAGCACTTGGAAACCGGTGCAGCTTAGACATGGGTTTGGTTGGCCAAGTGAAACCCACACTCGAGGTACTGCTTCCTCTGCTAGAGGAGCACAATGACCGCGTTCATCTTGATGCTGCCCTGAAGCATTACAGGGAAACTCGCGCTGACTTGGACGCGCTGGCGGAAGCAGGCTCAGACGGCACGATGATTCATCCGCAGTACGTGACCCGCCTGGTGAGTGAACTAGCGTCGGAAGATGCCATTTTTACCTGTGACGTCGGCACTCCAACTGCTTGGGCTGCACGCTATTTGAAAATGAACGGCAAACGCCGCCTCATCGGTTCGTTCAACCACGGCTCTATGGCCAATGCAATGCTCCAGGCTATCGGTGCGCAGTGCGCGTTCCCTGGTCGCCAAGTTGTCTCTATGTCTGGCGATGGTGGCTTCGCAATGATGATGGGCGATGTCCTGACATTGAGACAGATGAAACTGCCGGTGAAAATCATCGTGCTTAACAACGGCACGTTGGGGTTTGTGGAAATGGAGATGAAAGCCCACGGTTTCCTGGACGTCGGTTGTGAACTGGAGAACCCGAACTTTGCCGCAATGGCACAAGCCATCGGTATCAAGGGCATCCGGGTTGAAAAAAGTTCGGATTTGGCCGGTGCATTGGAGGAAGCCTTTTGTCATCCAGGCCCCGTGGTGGTGGACGTTGTCAGCGAAAGACAAGAACTGATCATGCCGCCAAAAACCACATTTGCCGAAGCGCAAGGTTTCGGGCTTTTCATGCTAAAAGCTGTCCTTGATGGCCGGGCCAGACAACTCATAGATCTAGCTAAGGTAAACCTGGTTCGATAAGCATCAGGATTTGAGCCAGTCGCGAACACGCTGGCTCTACAGACGCTCGATCTTGCGGATACCGTGCCCGATTCCTTCGCGCCGATTGAAATAAATTCAAGTTCGAAAAGCATTATCGTCTGCGTGGTACTCCACATTCAGCACCCACCTTATTATCACAAAGAGCAATAGACATTCGATAGCGCACACGCTGGAATATAGACCTCTAATAGCTACTGACATATCACCCATACTTACTGGTTCAGAGAGATAATATGCGCATTGTGTTCTGTGGCGAGACTTTTCCCGATACTGCAGAGGCACTTCGGCAAGCGTTGCCAGTCGATGCCGGTGATGAAGTGATTGTGTGGTCAGGAGAGGATCTAAAGACCCTTCCCGACGATATAGATGTATTGATTCCAAAAATGCACGGTGTCGATTCCCACCTACTTGAGACAAGCCGCTGCCGCCTCGTGCAGCAATGGGGGGTCGGCCTGGAAGGCGTTGACGTTTTTGCGGCAGATGAGTTAGGGATTGCAGTGGCTAACGTCTCGGCCAATGGAGGCAACGCGGACTCCGTTGCGGAACATGCGGTGCTTTTGATATTGGCGTTGCTTCG